>CAKUJL010000282.1 GCA_934661715.1 uncultured Oscillospiraceae bacterium
TCCAAGGTCGATAACCTTGCCAAGAAAGTCACTTACACGGTGACTGGCACGAAGCCGAACGACAACAAACCCGCGGATGCGCTGGTCTGGATTGGCGGTTCGTATAACGTTGCTGCTGCTTACACTGAAGTCACTGGAACGCACGAAGGCGAGCAGGGCACGTTCACCTTTGACGGCTGGAACGACAAAGAAGGCGAAGGCCGACAGAAGGTCACGAAGATTGACAATATTGAAAACGATATCACGCTGTACGGCTCGTGGAGCTTTGAACCGTACCAGTGGACGCTGGCCTACAAATGGGGCACAAAACCGCAGCGAATTACCAATAATGACCTGCCTGCGGCAAGCAGCACCAAGTATGCAACAAAGGATGCCGCTCTGAATGCACGAAGCTCACAGACCTACAGCGCCGTTGAAGAAAACAGCGCAACATGGACGTTTGACGGCTGGGACAAGGCTACAGTCGAAACGGATGATACGAACCATGTTGTAACGCTGGTTGGCAACTGGACGTCCAGTGCGTATGAGTGGAAGCTTGCCTATGAATGGGAAGGTACTGCGTTTGAAGGCAGACCGGACGTGCCGACGGATAGCCGCCGCTTTGTGGATGAAAGCGCCGCAAGAGCAGCTACAAAGCCGACAAGCTTTGCGGAAGTACCGACCAGCGACGGCAAATGGACATTTGACAGCTGGGATGCTGGCACGACGGACGCGAAAACCGTAACTTACAAGGGCACTTGGAAGTTCACCTCGACCGAGCAGCAGCCCGAGAAGACCTACGACGTCTCCCTGACGATCACCAAGACGGTCGAGAACGTGCACGGCACTGCTCCGGCTGAAACGTACAATTTCGTTGTTTACTACAAAGATGCTGCTGGCAATCCGGTTTATCTCCGTGACAAGGATCACCCGCTGACCATCTCCCTTGCTGCGGGTGAGGACTCCAAGGAAAAAGACTTCACGATCAAGATGACCCAGACGCAGCTGAATAACTGGCCTGAGACGCTCGTGACAGAAGGAATTTATGAGGGCAGAGTAAGATTTGTTTATGTCGAGGAGATTGACGGCGGCACCGACCACATGACCTACGCGAAAGCTCCGGTTCGTGGTCAGTTTGTGGGCATCGCCATTAGCTCTATGCGTTCGGTCACAAAGTATTTCCTTTATTCTGAACAGAATTGGCAGGGCATCTTCTCTTTCACCAACGTCTACAACAAGACCACCGGCCGCGACGTGACCCCGGCGAAGGTTTCTCCGCAGCTCAACCGCGACGACCATGTGGCCTACATCATGGGATATCCCGACGGCAAGGTCCGGCCCGAGGGCGAGATCACCAGAGCCGAGGCCTGCACGATCTTCTTCCGTCTACTGACCAAGGAAAGCCGCGACTATTACTTCTCCAGAACGAACGACTACACCGACGTTTCGCGCACCGACTGGTTCAATAACGCCATCTCCACGCTCTCGAACGCCGGTATCGTCACGGGCTATAACGACGGCACCTTCCGTCCCGACCAGCCCATCACCAGAGGCGAAATGGCCAAGATCATCGCGAACTTCGCCAGACTCGGCGGCGCGACGAAGTCCTTTACCGACCTCTCCGGCCACTGGGCGAAGAGCTATGTCGAGCTCGCCGCCGGCAACGGCTGGATCGCGGGCTATCCTGACGGCACGTTCGGCCCCGACAAGAAGATCACCCGAGCCGAAACCGTCACGATGATCAACCGCGTCCTCGAGCGCGTCCCGGCAAAGGAATCGAGACTTCTCAGCCGCAGCGTCATGCTGACCTTCCCGGACAACAAGCCCGGCGAATGGTACTACATCGCGGTGCAGGAGGCGTCCAACTCCCACACCTACCAGAGAAGCGCCTATGAGACCGCCGGCGACGAAATGTGGCTGCGCCTCATCGAAAACGTCGACTGGACAAAGCTTGAAAAGTAAAACCCCATAAAAAACGTCCCGCAGGATTTCCTGCGGGACATTTTTATTCGTGTGAGAAATTCTGTAGGGGCGGACGACTCTGTCCGCCCGGGGAACACAGCCCCATGCTGCGGGATGTTTGCGTTTTGTCAGAGGTGAAAAACCGGGGCCAGGGCGGGGTAGAGGGCGTCGTAGCGGCGTCTGAGCGCTTCGTAGGCGGGGTAGGTCTCTTCCTGCGGCTGGATGACGCTGGCCTGGGAGATCGCGCCGACGGCCTGTGACAGGCTTTCAAACGCGCCGATGCCGACGCCTGCCGCGGCTGCCGCGCCGAGAG
>CAKUJL010000283.1 GCA_934661715.1 uncultured Oscillospiraceae bacterium
CTCCGGATTCTTTTCCAGAAGCGTGACCCGGTGGCCGCGCTGGGCGCTGACCAGTGCTGCGTACAGGCCGCCGGGGCCGCCGCCGACCACGACGACGTTTTTGGCCGTTTCCGCCGGGGCGATTTCGGTTTCTCTTCCGACGCAGGGGTTTACCGCGCAGGTGATGGGCTTGCCCGCGAACATGTTGGGCACGCAACCGAGAAGACAGCCGATGCAGGGCGCAAGCGTCTCAAGCTGGCCGTTTCTTGCCTTGTTGGGAAGTTCGGGGTCGGCGATGCTCTGGCGGCCAAAGGCGACGAGATCACATCTTCCCTGCTTGACAAGAAGCTCTGCGTACTGCGGCTCTGTAAACCGGCCGACGATGATGACGGGAACGGAGACGGCCCGCTTGATCTCGGTCACGAGGTCCGCGTTGAACCCGCCGTGCGTGATGCCGGGGGCCCACATGAATTCATCGTGCAGGTGCACCGCACGCGTCACGTGCAGCGCGTCCACGCCGCATTCCTGCTCCAGGTAGGCCGCGACAGCCGCCGCGTCCTGCACGCTCTGCCCGCCGGGAACCTCGTCGCAGGCGTTGATGCGGCAGAGGATGGGAAGATTGCCGCCGGTCTTTTTGCGGATGTTTTCGATGATCAGGCGCGGCAGGCGCATCCGGTTTTCAAAGCAGCCGCCAAACTCGTCCGTGCGGTTGTTGGTGCGCTGGGAAATGAAGGTGCTGACTAAATAGCCGTGGGCGCAGTGGACCTCGACCATGTCGATGCCGGCTTGCTGGGCGCGTCTGGCCGCGTCGCCGTAGCACTCGATGATGCGGTAGAGCTCTTCCTTCGTCACGGCCTCGGGCGTTTCGCGGCCCATTGCGGCGGGAATGGCGCTGGCGGCTTTTAAGGGGTAGCCGGTGAGCGCGGAGCTTCCTTCGGGGCCCGCGTGCTGAAGCTGGATGGAGACCTTCGCGCCGTAGGCATGACACGCGCCTGCCACGCGGCGGAAGCTTTCGACGGAGGAATCGGAGAACAGACACGGCTTGCGGAGACCGCCCTTGGCCTGCTCGTAGACGACGGTCGACTCGATGGTGATCAGGCCGAAGCCGCCCTTGGCACGCGCTTCATAGTAGGAAAGGGAGCGGTCGGACAAAGAGCCGTCGGTGTTGGCCAGATTATTGCCCATCGGGGGCACGACAAAGCGGTTGGGAACCGTCACAGAACCGATCTGCACGGGAGAAAACATGGTAGGAAATTTCATTTGACTCGTCTCCTTTTTTGATTTGGGGAATCACGAAAAGAATGTTTCCAGAACTTCCTGCGCGGGCATGTCCTTGCCGGTGAACAATTTGAACGCGGCCACGCCCTGCCACAGGAGCATACCGATGCCGCCGATGGCGGTGCACCCGGCTTTTTCTGCCTGCTCGATGAGAAGGGTCTTGCGGGGATTGTAGACGGTGTCGGCGACGATGAGGCTTTTGCGCAGGAGCTTTTCGTCGATGAGCGTCTGCCCGTCCAGCGGCTTCATGCCGACCTTCGTGGCGTTGACGAGAAGCTCGCAGGAATTGACGGCGGCTGCAAGTGCAGTTTCGTCTTCAAGCGGATGAATCGAAACTTTGCAGGAGGGAACCGCCGCACAGAGCTTTTCGACCGTCTTTTCGCCGTTTGCATAAAATTCGTCCGCGCGGTTGAAAATCGCGATCTCCCGCGCACCGTCCAAAGCGGCCTGCACGCAGATGGCCGTGGCCGCGCCGCCCGCACCGAGGACGACCAGACGTTTGCCGGAAACCTCAACCGCATGTTCGCACAGATTCTGCACGAAGCCGATGCCGTCGGTGTTGTGGCCGGTGAGCCTTCCGTCAGCTGACACGGTTACGGTGTTGCAGGCGCCGATGAGCTTTGCCGCCGGAGAGATTGCGTCCACGAGACCGGCGGCCGCGGTTTTGTCCGGCATGGTGACGTTGAAGCCGCCGACGTGCAGGGCTTTGAGGGCTTCGACGCCCTCTTTCACGTTTTCCAGCGGAATATCGAACGCGAGATACGCCGCGTCCACGCCTGTTTTTGCGAAGCTGTAGTTATACATTGCCGGAGAGCCCGAGTGACCGACCGGCGAACCGATGAGGGCATAGAGCTTCGTGTGTCCGGAAATTCTTGCGTCCATGTGTGTATCTCCTTTCAGTTTTCCAGCAGCTCCGGCCAGGCTTCCCGAAGAACCTTCGCCGTCGCGTCATAATTGGCCTTTGCCGCGGCGTCGACCCCGCGGGATAA
>CAKUJL010000284.1 GCA_934661715.1 uncultured Oscillospiraceae bacterium
CCGCGATGATGATCGATTCGCGCTGATTGTTCTTTTTCATATCCGGCACCTCCTCAGACCTTGTCGGTGGCTTTCTCACCGAACAGACCCGTCGGCTTGACGCACAGAACGACGATCAGAATCACGAACGTGAACGCGTCGGAGAACGTGGAGTAGCCGATGCCCTTGATGAGCTCCTCGCACAGACCGATGATGAACGCGCCGACGACTGCGCCCGGAATCGAGCCGATGCCGCCGAAGACCGCCGCGACGAACGCCTTCAGACCCGGCATGCCGCCGGAAGTGATGGCAACGTTGGGGTAGTTCGTGAAGTACAGCAGCGCGCCGACGGCTGCGAGGAACGAGCCGATGACGAACGTGAAGGAAATGACGGAGTTGATCTTGATGCCCATGAGCTGCGCCGTCTCAAAATCCTTGGAGGCCGCGCGCATGGCCATGCCGATCTTCGTCTTCTTCGTCAGCCACACGAGAACGAGAACCAGCAGAATGGTCAGAAACGGGGTGACGAGCGTGACGCGCTTGGTCTGCGCGCCGAAGACGGTAATCATGTCGGAAACCCAGGGGATGGGGTTGGTCACCGGCTGGGGAAGACCGCCGGTGAGATAGAACGCGAGGTTCTGGATGAGATAGCTCACGCCGATGGCGGAGACCATCAGAGACATTCTCGGCGCGGAGCGAAGGGGCTTATATGCCGCACGCTCGATAAGGAAGCCGAGCAGCGCCGTCAGCACGAGCACCAGCGGGATCGCCAGGTACATCGGCAGCGACGCGGACGCGTAGACCATAATAAGGCCCGCGACCATGAAGACATCGCCGTGCGCGAAGTTGATCAGGCGCAGAATGCCGTAGACCAGCGTATAGCCGATGGCAATGAGCGCGTACTGACCGCCCGCGGAGATGCCGTTGATGATATAAGGGAGCAGCCCTTGCATAATTGAGGAACCTCCTGATTAGATTTCAAGGATCATGGAGGCCCTACAGCAAAAGCTGCTGCACGGCTTCCCGTATCCTACGGTTACGCCAGCAAAAGCAGGCTTTTGCTGGAAGGGGTTGCGCCTCGACTGCGCGCAAGCTTTTTGCGCTCTGCGCAAAAAGCTCACACTTGCGAGGTGAGTGGTATGTTTACCCGCAAGGGGTACGCGACATCCGTAAGCGGTAAACCGCTAACGGCTGTCCTGTCCGGTCGGCAGAGCCGCCGGATAACATGGTTTTTACTTTATTTCGCGCCTGCGGGCGCGAATCAGCTTTGCATCAACGATTCTAAGGCAGCAGAGCTGCCAAGAATTCGTATGATCTGCGGGGCGTTTGGAGCTTCATTAGCTCTGCCGGGGCTGGGCCCCGGCAGAGCTGCTTGAAGCGATATGGTAATTACAATAGAATTACTCGACGGTCTGGACGGTGACGAATTCCCAGGCGCCGGTTTCGGGGTTGGCTTCCTTGATGTAAGCGGCATTGCGCTTTGCATCGCCGATCTCGTCGAACTCGATGGTGCCGGTGACGCCTTCGAAGTTGACGCTGGGCAGAGCCTCGAGGATCTTGGCCGGGTCGGTGGAGTCGGCAGCCTTGATGGCCTCAAGCGCGGTGAAGTATGCGTCATAGCCCATCGCGGTAACGCCCGCAACGACGTCGTTGCCGCCGTTGTTGGTCATCATGTCGGGGTTCTCGTTGAGCCACTGCTTGATGCCGGTGTCGAATTCCGGAGAGCCGCCTTCCTGATAGAAGGTGGTGACGAGCAGCTTAACGTCCTTGCCCTTGGTGGACTCGAGGACCATGTTGTTGTCAACGGTGTCGGTGCCGAGGATGGCGCCCTTGAAGCCCTGCGCGGCAGCGGCCTCGATGATCAGCTGTGCGTAGTTGGTCGAAACCGGGCAGAAGATGACGTCTGCGCCGCCCGCCATGGCGTTATTGATGTAGGAAACGAAGTTTGCGTTGCCCTCGGGGAAGTCCTCGGAGACAACTTCGCCGCCGAGACCCTTGAACGCCTCGGAGAAGTAGTACACCAGACCCTGATCGTAGTCAGAGCCGAGCATTGCCAGCGTGTAAGCCTTCGTTGCGCCCATTTCCTTATAGGCATAGTTCGCAAGAACGGTGCCCTGGAACGGATCGAGGAAGCAGACACGGAAGTAAACCGAGCAGTCGGACGTGACCTGCGGGTTGGTGCAGCCGATGCCGATGGCCGGGATACCGGCCTCTTCAAAGACCTTGCCGCCAGCCATGGAGACGCCGGAGCCGTAGGAGCCGAGGAC
>CAKUJL010000285.1 GCA_934661715.1 uncultured Oscillospiraceae bacterium
GTATACGGTCTTGCCCGGAAAGCTCCGGGACGCGGGAATGGAGAAGCTCTATTATGAAATGGAGCTGCCGCTGTGTTTGGTTTTGGCGCGGATGGAAACAGAGGGCGTGCTCGTCGACCAGATGGCCCTCGTCGCCTTCGGCAATATGTTAGAGCGCGGCATCGCAAACGATCAGGCGGAAATTTTCCGCTATGCCGGGCAGGAATTCAACATCAATTCCCCCAAGCAGCTGGGCGAAATTCTCTTTGAAAAGCTCGAGCTGCCGCCCGTTAAAAAGACGAAGAGCGGCTACTCGACGAACGCCGAGGTCCTCGAAAAGCTCAAAAGCCGCCACCCGATCATCGAGGCGATCCTGGACTACCGGACGCTCACCAAACTGAAATCGACGTATGCCGACGGCCTTGTCAAGGAAATCGCCGAAGACGGCCGCATCCACACGACGTTCCAGAACATGGTCACGGCCACGGGGCGGCTCTCTTCCACCGAGCCGAACCTGCAGAACATCCCCGTCCGCACGGAGCTGGGGAGCGAAATTCGCAAAATGTTCGTCCCGAAGGACGGCTGCGTCTTCGTTGACGCCGACTACAGCCAGATCGAGCTTCGCGTGCTGGCGCACATCGCAGGAGACGCACATATGCGCAAGGCCTTTACCTCCGGCATGGACATCCACACCGCGACGGCCGCGCAGGTCTTCCATGTGGCCCCGGAGAACGTGACGCCTCTCATGCGCCGCCACGCGAAGGCGGTCAACTTCGGCATCGTCTACGGCATTTCGGAGTTTTCGCTTTCTGAGGACATCGGCGTGACGCGCAAGGAAGCGAAGGCGTATATCGAAAACTATCTGCAAAATTACGCGGGCGTGCGCGAGTATATGAAAAATATCGTCGAACAGGCGAAAAAGGATGGCTTTGTTACCACGATGTTCGGCAGACGCCGGAACCTTCCCGAGCTCAAGAGCAGCAACTTCAACATCCGCTCGTTTGGAGAGCGCGTCGCGCTGAACACGCCCATTCAGGGCACGGCGGCGGACATCATCAAGCTCGCGATGATCCACGTGGACAAGGCCCTGCGGGAAGAAGGCTTGCAGGCGCGGCTTGTCTTGCAGGTGCACGACGAGTTGATCGTCGAGTGCCCCGTATCTGAGCGCGAACGCGTCACAAAGCTTCTCACCGAGCAGATGGAGCACGTGGCGGCGCTCTCCGTTCCGCTGCTGGCCGAAGCAAAGAGCGGCGCAAGCTGGTATGAGGCGAAGTGATGGCATTTGAAATTTTGCCCATGACGGCGGAGGATATCGCGCAGGTCGCGGCGCTGGAACGAGCGTGCTTTTCTGACCCGTGGCCGGAAAGCGTTCTGGAAAACGAACTGCAAAATGAATTGAGCTTCTGGCTGGTTGCAAAACAAGACGGCGAGGTCCTCGGCTATGTCGGAAGCCAGAGCGTTTTAGATGAAGCGGATATGATGAACCTTGCCGTGCGGGAAAGCGCCAGACGGCAGGGGATCGCGAAGGCGCTCGTGCTGGCGCTCTGCGGAAAGCTTTCTCAAAAGGGCGTGCGGTCTCTTACGCTCGAGGTGCGCGACTCCAACGAGCCCGCTATCCGGCTTTATGAAGCGCTCGGCTTTGCGCAGGTGGGAAAACGGCCCAATTACTATTTTCATCCGAAGGAGGACGCAAGAATCCTCAGAAAGGACGGCCTTTCATGAACATTTTATCGGTTGAGTCCTCGTGCGACGAAACGGCGGTGGCCATCGTCCGCGACGGGCGGGAAATTCTGACCGACTGCATCGCCTCTCAGGTCGAGCTTCACAAGCTCTACGGCGGCGTGGTGCCCGAGATCGCGTCGAGAAAGCACATTGAGGCCATCTACGGCCTTGCCGATCAGGCGCTTTTAACGAGCGGCTTGACGAGAAAAGACCTCGACGCCATCGCTGTGACGTATGCGCCGGGACTCATTGGCGCGGTGCTGGTCGGCGTGAACTTTGCGAAGGCGGCGGCGTTCTCGCTGGGTCTTCCGCTTGTTCCCGTACACCATATCCGCGGCCACATCGCGGCCAATTACCTCGCGTATCCGGAGTTGGAGCCGCCCTTTATCTGCCTCGTGGTCTCCGGCGGACACACGTTAATTGTTGACGTGCGCGGCTACACGGACTTTCATATCCTCGGCACAACGCGCGACGACGCGGCGGGGGAGTGCTTTGACAAGGTCGCGCGCGTGCTCGGGATGCCGTATCCCGGCGGCGCGGC
>CAKUJL010000286.1 GCA_934661715.1 uncultured Oscillospiraceae bacterium
GGCCCGCAGGGAGCGCACAGCGCTGACCGTCTTTCTGGTCAACGGCTTTCAGATGCGCGGCGTTATCACGGGCTTTGACGCATTCGTCATTGTGCTGCTGTCCGAGGGCAGGCAGCAGATGATCTACAAACACGCGGTCTCGACCATCACACCGTCGGTTCCGCTGCGCCTGAACCAGGAAGAGCCGTAGGCGGTCTCCGCCTTGCGCCTTTCTGGTGGGAAGGAGCCTTCATGAAACAGGGCAAGCACTACACCACCGTTATTCTCTGGATCTTCCTTGCCGCCATCGCGGCCTATTTCGCCTACCACGTCGTATCGTCTCTGACCGAGCCCCTGACCACGGCCACGGTCATTGAATACGAGGCGGGCGCGGGCTGCTACACGACGGGCTTTGTCGTGCGCGACGAGGAAGTCCTCACGTCAAGCTACGATATCACCGTCATCACCTGCGCCGAAGGGGCGCACGTGGGCGCAAACGACGCCGTCGCGACAGGCTACCTCTCCGACGGCGCCCAGCAGCGCCAGAGCCGCATCCAGTCTTTGCAGGAGCAGCTGACGCAGCTGCAATACGCCTACAGCGCACAGTCGAGTCTTGCTGACCAGGCCGCGCTCGACGAGCAGATCGCGGAAAACCTTCTCTCGCTTGCAAAATTCACCGCGCGGCGCGACATGAACTCGGCGCAGGACGTATCGCCTGAGCTCAAGGGCCTGGTCCTTCGCCGTCTGGCCGGGGCCGGAGACAGTGAGGCCATCCGCACGCAATTGGAAACCGTGCAGACAGAGCTCACGCGGCTGCAAAGCCAGGCGGCTTCTGACACGCGGGCCATTACCGCGGGCTTTGCCGGAACGTACTCGGGCGTTGCCGACGGGTATGAGGCCGTTCTGACCCCGGACGCGCTCACGACGCTGACCGTGCAGCAATACAATTCCGTCGAGCCGCAGAGCGTTCCGGAAAACGCCATCGGCAAGATCATCCGCGGCAGCACCTGGTACTATGTCACCGCGCTTCCGGCAAGCGAGCTCAAGGATGTCAGGGAGGGCAGCCATGTGCAGCTTCTTTTTGCGCGGGATGTTTACGACCAGATCGAAATGCGCGTCGAGCGCGTGGGGCAGAACGAGGCGGGCTTCCGGCTGCTCGTTTTGTCCTGTTCGCAGTACATGCAGAATGTGACGCTGCTCCGCCAGCAGTCGGCGGACGTCGTTTTCAATTCCTATCAGGGCCTTCGTGTGCCCAAGGACGCGGTTCGTGTCGATGAAGCGGGAAAAACCGGCGTTTATACACTCGAGGGCGCGGCGGCCCGCTGGAAACCGATCACCATTCTCCACGACAACGGCGAAAGCTATGTCGTAGAGCTCGATAAGACCTCCACAGCCAACCTCTGGCCCGGCGACGAGGTCATCATCCACGCAAAGAATCTATATGACGGAAAGGTTGTGGGCAAATGAGTATTGCTGAAAATGTCGCGAAGATCCGCGAAGAGATGAAAAAGGCCGCGCTGGCGGCAGGACGGGACCCGCAGGACATCCAGCTCTGTGCGGCGACGAAAATGAACGACGCGCAGGCCGTCCGGGAGGCGATCGCTGCGGGCGTCGACTGCTGCGGCGAAAACCGTGTGCAGGAAATTCAGGACAAGCGGCCCCAGGGCGCGTATGAAGGAAGGCCGCTTCACTTCATCGGCCATTTGCAGACGAACAAGGTCAAATACCTCGTGGGCGTGGTCGATCTCATTGAGTCGGTCGACCGGCTGGAGCTTCTCGAGTGCATCGAAAAGCAGGCGGCGAAATGTAACGTCACGCAGGACATTCTGTTCGAGGTGAACATCGGCGCGGAGGAAAGCAAATCCGGCTTCACGCCCGAAGATGTCCTCCAAATGGCGGCAAAAATGGACGCATTTCCCCATGTTCGGCTGCGCGGACTGATGGCAATTCCTCCCGTGAGCGAAAAACCGGGGGATAATCGCAGATATTTTGCAGAAATGCGGAATCTTTTTGTTGACATAAGTGCGAAAAAATACGATAATGTGTCCATGGACTGCCTGTCTATGGGCATGAGCGACGATTACCCCGACGCCATCGCAGAGGGCGCGACGCTCGTGCGTGTCGGCACCGCCATTTTTGGCGCAAGACATTACAACAAATAAAAAAGCTCTGACACAGAGATCACTGGAGGATATCAAAGTTATGGGATTCATGGATGAACTGAAGAAACTGGCCAAGCCCTACAC
>CAKUJL010000287.1 GCA_934661715.1 uncultured Oscillospiraceae bacterium
TGTGCCAATTATAGCATCTTTCTGTAATAATTGCAATCATTTTGTAATAATTATTTTCCACTTTTTGTCGACTAATTTCAACGAAGCTGGACGCTTTCCTCCGCGTTTTCCTGTTTTTACACGCAAAAAGCCCCCGAAGCCACCGGCTTCGGGGGTGTTCCTCACATAATCGGCTTTTTCTTTCGCTTCTGTCTTTCCCGCTCGACTTGGTTTTTCAGGATCTGGCCGGTCAGAAACTCCGTGCGGAAAATATCGACGGGCTGCTGCTGAATGCTCAGACGACGGGCCAGCGCCCGGACAAAATCTGCATCCTCGGAAAACGGCTCCGTCACCAAGCGCAGCACGCTGTCTTCCGTCGCAACGATGCCGAATGTGCGGTGATCGTCCGATTCCCAGCATCGGTAGCTGAGCGTCGGGCGGATGTACTCCGTGAGCATACAAAGAAGTTCCTTCGCAGATGGCGCATTTTCGAGCTTCCGGGCAAAAATTTCTTCCAAAAGGGCATGGTCGCCGCGCTCCCAGATATCCTGTGCGGCCCGCGCGAGGGCTCTGGAATTGGCCTCCGGGGTGTGGCCGTTCTGCTTCGATACTGCAAGCAAAATTACTTTCAATTGCAAATCGTCGTGCGGCAGCTCCAGCGCATTTTCGACCGCGAGGCACAGAACCGCGTAGCATTTGTTGCTCCATCGGCCCGCGAGCTTCCGAACCGTTTCCCGGATGTCCTTCACAAAAAGTCCCTCTTTCTCTGCTATTTTGATTTCAAGGTCGGCTGGTAACCGCAGCCGGTTTCTTATGTAAATCTAGCACATCCGGGTGTAAATTTCCAGTTAAATTTACGCTTTTCAAACACCGAATGCCCTTTATATCAGATAATCTGTGCTTTGCACAAAACAGGCTGCGCGTTTTTGTGCGTTTTTTCGATAAGACTGTACATAAAACGTTTTTTCATTGGAAAGCATCAGGGCAGAATCAGCCTGGCGGGGTGGAGGTCGGCTCTGGCGCAGTAAGTGCCGACGGCGGTCAGAAGCGGTCTTTGCGTTGCCTCCTCCACGAGCTCGGCTGACGTGGTGACCAGCGTTCTGCCGCAGGAGGTGACCTTCACGCGCACCACGATCGAAACGCCGATCGGGATGGGGCGGCAGTAACTGACCGTCATGCTGGCTGTAGGCGCGTGATAGTTGTAAAGGCCATTACCGTCAGACCCATGGAATTGTCCAGAATGAGCGCTCCCAGACCGCCGTGAACGGCCCGGATCTTGTTTTCCATCCACGGATAGGTGCGGTAGCGGTAGCTTGCGGTGCGCTTTGCCGCGTCGCAGGTAATCAGCTCCGGAAAGCAGTACAGATTGTGCGCCTCCGGGACGCCCTGCGACCAGAGCTCTTTGATCACGGTTTCGATGATGGCCCGCATCCGGGCGTTTGCGTCGATATGTTCTAACATGGCGTTACCTCCGGTTTCGTCTGCGCGGCCGCGGCGAAAAAGGGCTTACAATCAGTCCTGCTTCAGAATGCCGCCATTTTCCCTGCCCTCGTCCATCATGCCGAAGCTTTCGACAAAAAGGTGCGGCTTTCAAGTGAGAAGCGTACTTCTGCGCCGGAAACGGCTTCGTCCACAATGCGGGCCATCTCCTGCGAATCGGCGGCGGCGCGGGCGTTGATGATGAGACTGGCGGCGCTGTAGCTGCCGGTGAACCGCTCGGGGTCTACGATGCAGGTAAAGGGCATGAGCACAAACCTCTCCGGCTCTTTTTCCAGAAATTGCAGGTACACGTGGTCGAGCGCACCGATGCCGCAGCCGGGAATATCGGAGAGGATCACGTTCGCGCCGCCTGCGATCCCGGAGGAGGCCATCGGAACCGTGCATACGCCCATCCGCGCGGTCACGCCGGTGGAGATCGCCGTGAGCATCGCAGACGAGATGATCTGCCAGCGCACCATCCGCAGGGAGGGAAGCAGCGGCGTGCACCATGCTTGCCCTATGCATAAAACTGCGGGCTGATAGCAAGAGCTGGACCGGAGTTTTCCGGTCCGGCTCATCGCGTGAAAAGCCCGGTTTTCAAATGCAGCCGTGCTTCTCCCGGATGCACGCAGTCAAAAAGGAAAAGCCCCGATTTCTCAAGGCTCTGAAAGCAAGAAAAAACCGCTTTTCGGTAATCAGTTCGAAAACCGGTTTTGTGAAAATAAAAAAGACACGCCGAAGCGTGTCTTTTTTATTG
>CAKUJL010000288.1 GCA_934661715.1 uncultured Oscillospiraceae bacterium
AACCACGGGCAGGAAAACTTCGCGGCGGCGAAGCGCGTGGAGCTGCTGCTGGACGACATGCTGACAAACGGCTATACTGATATCCACGGACAGCGCATCGCGCCGAACGAAGCATACATTGCAGCAAAGAAGACCATCCCCGGCGCGGACATGAGCGAGCGGACGCACGAAGAGCTCCCGATCTATGACATGCCGGAGGGGCAGAACGGAGGAATTGACAATGCAGGACAAGAAGTACGGAACGATTCCGCGGGGGCTGAGCTTGCCGACGCTGGAGAAAGAGGCGGTGTATCTGAGCGAAGCGGACGACGGGACGCTGGTGCGCGTGCCGGAGAGCAAGGCCGACGCCTGGGCCGCGGCGGATCACAGCGCGCCGCTGAACAAAGCGGAGCAGCGATTGAAAGACAGAATCTTGCAAGAAATTTACGGCTCGAACCGGTAAGCTCCGCCGAGCTGGGCGTCCGCGCCGGAACCGATACCAAGAGCGTGACGGTGCTGCCGGAGAGCGCGTGGGACGCGAGATTGCAGGAAACGGCGCAGCGCATCCAACGCGAGACCGGCAAAACGCCGGTGTTCGTGCTCGGCTCGATCCCCGTGCGCGGCAGTGAGCGCGTGATGCGCGTGCGCGGCGTGTGGGCGAGCGGCCAGATCATCGTGCAGGCCGACCACATGAGCGTGAGCCCCGAGCAGATCGCAAGCCATGAAATTTTTCACGAATACGCGGACCAGAATCCGGGGCTCGTTCAGGCGGTCGAGCAGTCGATCCGCGAGAAGTACGGCAGCGAGGAATTCGACGGCATCGTTGAATCGTATATCCGCAACCTGCGCGGCATCATCGACATCGACGAAAACGCGGCAGACTACGAGGTCGAGCAAGCCCTGCTGGATGTCAAGAATGAAATTCTTGCCGACGCCTACGCCGATATCAACGCCTTCGGCGAAAAGGCCGGGAAGTATCAGGAGGACGTGCAGCAGACGCTCGAGGAGCGCGGCATCGTGGGCACGGGCCGCGAGACCGCGGCGGCGACGGAACACAGGACGGGGCCGCCCGAGCGCTTCGAGTACATCGGCGGCGAGGTCGACAGCAAGACCGTACACGACGGCATCCAGGCCGTGGCCGAGATGGAGCCGGTCGCCGAAGTCAGCGGCGAGGAATTCAAAAAGGGTGAAAAGGACCTTATCACGCAGGTCACGGAGTTTTTTGACGGGCTGGGCAACGAGGTATACAATCCGCAGCTCGGCGACGTGATGCTGACGCGCCGCGGCGCAAAGAGCGACATCGCCCACGGAATCGGCAGAAAAAAAGCCGCTGCTTTCGCAGCGGTTCCGGATATCTTAAAAAACGGTCGCGTGATCGACTATCAAGTGGACTGGAAAGGGCGCAATTATGACACGGCGGTCGTCGCCGCGCCAATCACCATTGCAGGCGAGCCGTATATGGCGGGCGTGGTGCTGACGCGCACGGACAGCGAGAACCGCTTCTACGTGCACGAGGTCTTAACGGAAAAAGGAACAGCGCCGTTCAAGACCGGAGAATCGCCCGCAAGGGGCGTCGATACCGGCGGCGATGTTCCTTCTGTGTTCAGTTTACTGGACCAGGTGCGCAATGTCAAGAGAAATGCGGCGGAAACCGTCGACGGCGGCAAAGAAAACAAGGCCGCGGCGCCGCTCCGCGATGTCGAGAAACAATATCCCGAGCCGGTGGCACGCGCCGATGACCTCACAGAAGAGACCTCAACCACCGCTTTGAGTGATGAAGCTCTCAGCGATATACATGAGGCCTCTTCGAGTGATAATGTATCAGGACACGGCGAGGACGTCAAGTCGCCGACGCTGGGCGACGAAATCCGGCGGCAGATGAAAGAGAAATTCTCTATCGACGACACGGAAGAGGACCTGCTTGCGCAGCAGGCCGAGGCCGACCGGCGCAAGCAGGAGGCCAGAGAGGCCGAAGACGAAAAGCTCGCCGACCGCGTGCTGAAAGAGGATCAGAGGCACCAGCGCCAGGAGGCGAAAGAGGAAGAAAAACGCCAGCGCCAGAAGGAAAGCGCCTACGCCAAGGCAGAGCGCGATGCCAAGCGCGAAGACGCGGGAAATCTCAAACCGGCGCGAAAGGTGACAAAGCCCACCGAGGAGAGCAAGCCCACCATCGCAAAACACGACCTGCAAAAAGCAATACTGGACACTTTCTCCGTGCCGGTGGAGGACAGAGA
>CAKUJL010000289.1 GCA_934661715.1 uncultured Oscillospiraceae bacterium
CCATGCAGTACTTTTCGTCGTTGCCGTCCTTGTCCTTGCGGAACAGGATGAAGGAAGAGGAGACGAGGTGAGCGCCCTTCTTGGTCTTGACGAGCTGAAGCGCGGGACGGACGGTGTCGGCCGTGGAGTAGGTAGCGCCGCCCAGCAGAGCGTCAGCCTTGCCCATCTTAACTAACATCGTGCCAAAGTAGTTGCCCTTGGCCAGCGCCGCGCGGCACTCTTCGCCCGACATCTTGCCCTTGCGCAGCTCGACCATCTTTGCGACCATTTCGTCCATGCCTTCGTAAGTAGCCGGATCGATGATCGTGGCCTTCTCGATGGAGAAGTTACCCTTTGCGGCGGCGGCCTTGACCTCGTCGACATTGCCGATGAGGATGACGTCCATCAGATCTTCCTTCAGCAGCTTGTCCGTCGCCTCGAGGATACGGGCGTCGGGTCCTTCGGTGAAGACGATGGTGCGGCGGGTGGCTTTCAAGGCGTCAAGCAGTTTTGTAAACATGGTTTTACCTCCAAAAAATGTGCGGCTTTCCGCAAATTCGCTATGTCTGTATCTATAGTACAACAAATGCGTGTTAAGTGCAACCTTCTTTTGTAAAATTCCATGGCAAAGCAGCACGAAAAAATGAATTTCCGTGCGCTCAGAAAATATTTCCGAATTTTTCCGCAAAGAGCGTCTTTGCCTGCGCGTTCAGCTCGCTGCAATATTCCTCATATGCCGCGAGTAATGCGGCCGCCTCCGGGGTCAGTGTCGCGCCGCCTCCGTTCTTGCCGCCGGTGGTGGAATGAAGCAGGGGAAAGCCGAGCTGCTGCTGCGCGTTTTTGAGGATCGTCCATGCCTTGGAATAGGCCATGCCGATGGACATCGCCGCGGCGCGAAGCGAGTGCAGCTCCTGCACCTTTTTGAGCAGCACCGCAATGCCGGGGCCGAAGCACTTCTCCTCGGCAAAGATCCGAATGGTCAGGACGGGTCTGAATTGTTTTTCCATAGCGTTATTCTACCACGGATAAAACGCGCCTGTCAAACAAAAATACGGCAAAAGCTCCCCTTTCGGAGAGCCTTTGCAAATACGCTTTTTGAAATTACCAGACGCAGACACGAGCCGCGGGGTCGGTCCACATGCCGTCGCCTTCGGTGATGTTATAGGTCTCGTAGAACTCCGTGACGGTCTGCAAGACGCGGTTGCAGCGGAGTTTATCGGGCGCGTGCACATCCATCGAGGCAAGATACTCGCGCATCTGCCGCGTGGTGGTCGAGGCCCAGGTGTTGGCAACAGCCCGGAAGAGCTTATCGAGGTTCGGGTTCTTCTCTTCCTTGGCCGCCGCCAGAATGCACTGCATCGAGCCGAGGTCTGCCACGTTCTCCGAGATCGTCAGAATGCCGCTGCACGAAACGCCGGGGCAGGGCTCCTGACCCTCATACCAGCCGGCTACCTCCATGCACTTTGCCTTGAAGGCGGCGTAATCCTGCTCCGTCCACCAGTTGGCGGCGTTGCCGTTTTCGTCGAACTTTGCGCCGTTGTTGTCAAAGGCGTGGGTGATCTCGTGGGCGATGATGTAGCCGATGCCGCCGAGATTTTCTTCGCGCGACGCGTTCACATCATAAAGCGGCTTCTGCAAAATGGCCGCGGGGAAGGTAATGTCGTTTGCCGTCGCGCTGTAGCAGGCGTTGACGGTGAACGGCTCCATGAGCCAGTCGGTCTTGTCGACGGGCTGGTTCTGCTCGGAAAGGCTCTTCTGCTTGGCCGCGGCCTGAATGGAGATGACGTTCGAGAAGAACGTGCCGCCCTCCGCGGGGCTCTTGATGTCGGCGTTGTCGAGATAGGTCTCCCAGCTGTCGGGATAGCCGACCTTGATCTTCATGGTGTCCAGCTTCCGGATGGCCTTCTGCTTGGTCTCCGCGCTCATCCAGTCGAGCGCCTCGATGCGCGTCTTATAGATCGCGATAAATTCGCGGATCATATTCTCGACGTCCTGCTTGGCCTTTTCGGAGAAATGCGCCTCCACATAGGCTCTTCCGAGATAATCGGCAAGTAAACCCTGCACCTGCTGGGCCGCGATCTGCTCGGTGGTCTGGCTCATGTCGACGCCGTAGTATGCCTTCGTGAACTCCACGCTTGCTTCAATAAAGCCCTGATTGAGGCAGCCGCCGACGCTCGATACGATCGCCGTCCGGGCAAGGGCCTTGAGC
>CAKUJL010000290.1 GCA_934661715.1 uncultured Oscillospiraceae bacterium
GACACCCTTGCCTTCGGCTAACGCTTCCTGCTACCGAGCGCGTAGTGGACTTTCACCACCTAGTTATCGCCCATGCTAGGCGCACAAGCAGAAAAGCCTTGCAGTAAGTCCAAACTGCAAGGCTTTTTTGCTGTATTTTTATATTTAGTTTAATCCTCCGGATGCAGCTTAATGCAGGACGCACGCACAGCCCTGTGCCAGCCGCGCAGCAGATGATTACGCTTTTCTTCATCCATATCGGGCATAAAGGTCTGCTCAATAACGTGATTGCCCTTAATCATTTCCTTGTCATCCCAATAGCCTACTGCCAGACCTGCAAGATAAGCAGCTCCCATAGCCGTTGTTTCAATGCAGCTCGGGCGTTCTACCTTAACGTTGATAATATCCGCCTGCGTCTGCATCAAGAAGCTGTTGGCACAGGCACCGCCATCAACCTGCAGCGAGCTCAGCTTAATACCGCTATCCTCTTCCATAGCCTTCAGTACGTCGTACACCTGATAAGCAATAGCTTCGAGCGTTGCACGCACAATATGATTACGGTTAACACCGCGCGTCAGGCCGACAATCGCACCGCGCGCATATTGGTTCCAATGCGGCGCACCCAGGCCGACAAAGGCGGGCACCATGTAGCAACCGTTGGAATCGGGCACAGATTTCGCCATAGCTTCGGATTCGGCAGCATTGCGAATCAGTCCCAGCTCATCACGCAGCCATTGGATAGCAGCACCGGCAACGAAAATAGAGCCTTCCAGTGCGTATTCCACCTTGCCGTCTACACCCCAGGCAATAGTTGTAACAAGACCGTTTTTGCTGTCTACAGGCTTTTCGCCGGTATTCATAAGCATAAAACCGCCCGTACCGTAGGTATTTTTTGCTTCACCAGGTGCAAAGCAGGTCTGTCCGAACAGCGCACATTGCTGATCGCCTGCAGCGCCAGCGATAGGAATCGATGCCTCAAACAGCTTGGCATCGGTGGAACCGTATACACAGCTGGACGGCTTAACCTCTGGCAACATCTGGCGCGGAATACCCAAAACAGTCAGGATTTCGTCATCCCACTGCAGAGTATGAATATTAAACATCAATGTACGGGAAGCATTGGAATAATCCGTAACATGAACCTTACCGCCGGTCAGCTTCCAGATAATCCAGCTGTCAATAGTACCGAACAGCAGCTGGCCTGCTTCCGCACGCTCGCGTGCATGAGGTACGTTTTCCAAAATCCAGTGCAGCTTGGTACCAGAGAAATAAGCATCCAGAACCAGACCTGTCTTTTCACGGAACATATTAGCATAGCCACGGATTTTCAGCAGATCGCAATATTCCGCGGTACGACGGCACTGCCAGACAATCGCCTTGCAAATTGGGCGACCGGTGTTCTTATCCCACACTACGGTAGTTTCGCGCTGGTTCGTAATACCGATGCCGGCAATATCATCCGGAGTAACATCCAGCTTGCTCATTGCCTCGTACATCAGGCCTACCTGGGTAGCCCAGATTTCCTCGGCATCGTGCTCTACCCAGCCTGCCTGCGGATAATACTGCGTAAACTCCTTTTGCGCTACGCTACAGATTTCTCCCTGCTTGTCAAACAAAATACAACGGCAGCTGGTAGTTCCCAAATCCAGCGCCATGATATATTTATTCTTCATGCTTTCACGACCTTTCCTTGATATTTTTAAGTATAACACAAAACATAAGGAGCCGCCACTTTCGTAGCAGCTCCTGAAAAAGCATATTTAATTATATGTGATTGGGAATCCTGATGAAGTATACGGTGCCTTCTCCCACGTCTTACAGGTTAGGTAAGAACATTACCAACCCCGGAACGTATGTAACGATAAGAAGTGCAACAAGCAGTGCTACGATAAACGGCCAAACTTCCTTGAAGAATTCGCCGAGCGGCGTTTCCGTTATCGCACAAACCGTAAACATCATCGAACCGAACGGTGGCGTCAGACCGCCGATCATAATGTTAACAATACAGATAATACCGAAGTGTACAGGGTCAACACCCAGCTTAGTTACAACAGGAACCAGCAGCGGAGCCAGAATAATCAGTGCAGCGCCACCCTCCAGGAACATGCCCAAAATCAGCAGCAGGATATTTACCAGCATCAGCATCATGTACGGATTGCGGGTAAAGTCAAGCATTGCGGAGGTGATATGCTGCGGAATACGCTC
>CAKUJL010000291.1 GCA_934661715.1 uncultured Oscillospiraceae bacterium
TCTCCCTCCAAGTGCTTGTCAACGACGGTACACAAATCCCGCGTCAACACATAACAAAAACCTTTCACCAAGGTGACGTCACCTAAATCCTCCGAGTCTACCATTTCCGCCATACCCGCAGATATGAGCGGCAGGAAACCTGTCGCTATTTTGCTGTCCTCTGATTTTTACACGGTGAGGAAACCGAGGCGGAGCGTAACGCTTGACCCGCAGTTATAAAAACAGGCGATCCTGCTTTTACCGAAGAATGTCTGCGGCGAGGGATGGCGCAAAACCTTTTTCCAAGGCGACACTACCTAAATCTCGCATGTCTGCCAATTCCATCATACCCGCGTATTTCCGGCGAAGAAGGTCTCGGGCCGCCTCTATCGCACTTCCCCGATTTTATCACACAGCGCTTCTTACTGTCAATGTCCGTGACGGTTTTTCTTTACGGCGGCGCAATTGCTTTTCCGGGCGCGGCGTGCTATGATAGACTATCAGATGATTGAAACTTATCAGGAATCAGGAGTCTTGCTATGAAAATTGTGATTGTCGGCGACGGAAAAATCGGCAGCACCCTGGCCGAACAGCTCTCGCGCGAGGGCCACGAAATTACGATCATCGACCGCAGCGGCGAACCCTTGCAGCAGACGAGCGAGGATCTCGACATTCTGTGCATCGAGGGCAACGGCGCGACGTTTGCCACGCAGATGGAGGCCGGCGTCAACGAGGCCGATCTTGTCATCGCGGTGACGATGTCGGACGAGCTGAACCTGCTGTGCTGCCTGGTCGCGAAAAAGGCCGGTGCCCGGCACACCATCGCCCGCGTGCGAAACCCCGAATACAGTGGGGAGCTCTCGCTCATCTCCGAAGACCTCGGCCTGAGTCTGGCCGTGAACCCCGAGCTTCTGTGCGCGACCGAGATCGCCCGGACGCTCCGCATTCCGTCCGCCATCAAGACGGACACGTTCGCAAACGGCCACGTCGAGCTTCTCAAAGTCCAGATCCCGCCCGATTCCGTTCTCGCGGGCAAAACGCTCATGGAGCTGCCCGGCCTTGTGAAGGCAAAGATCCTTGTCTGCGCGGTCGAGCGCGGCGAGCAGGGCGTCTACATCCCCTCCGGCCAGTTCCGGCTCGAAGCCGGAGACCGCATTTCCTTCGTCGCCTCCATCCGCGACGCGCAGTCGTTCTTCCACCAGATCAAGCTCGCGGCCTCCCGCGTGCGGACGGTCATGATCGTCGGCGGCGGGCATATCGCGTATTATCTTGCCAAACAGCTGACCGATCTCGGCGTCGGCGTCAAGATCATCGAGGCAAATTACGAGCGCTGCGTGCAGCTCTCGACGCTGCTGCCGAAAGCGGAGATTCTCCACGGCGACGGCACGAACGAGGGCTTCCTGCGAGAATGCGGCCTTGCCCAGACAGACGCGTTTGCCGCGCTCACGGGCATCGACGAAGAGAACGTTCTTATGGGCCTTTATGTGCGCAAGACCTTCCCGAAGGTCAAGGTCGTCACGAAGATCAACCGCTACTCCTTCCAGTCCATCATCGAGACGATGGATCTTGGAAGCGTCTTCAATCCCCGCTTCAGCACCTCCAACGTCATCTGCCGGTACGCACGGTCGATGCAGAATTCGCTGGGCTCGAACGTGGAAACGCTCTATAAGCTCGTTGGCGGCAAGGCCGAAGCGCTCGAGTTCCGCGTGGCTGAGGGCTCTGCCGTCTGCGGCATCCCGCTTCAGACGCTCAGACTCAAAAAGAACCTTCTCATCGGCTGCATCAACCGCGCCGGAAAAATTCTCATCCCCAGCGGCCAGGACACCATCGAGCCCGGCGACACCGTGGTCGTGGTGACGAGCGTGACGGGTCTGAACGAGCTCGACGACATTCTCGACAAACGAAGAGGCTGAGCCATGAACAAACGGATGATCGTATACATAGAGGGCGCGATTTTGCTCATTGAGGCGGCCATCATGGTCCTGCCCATCGCCGCGGCCCTCATCTACCGGGAGCCCTCCGGCATCTGGTTTTTCTACACCGCGCTGGCTGCGGCGGTCACGGGCTTTGCCGCGATGAAGCTGGCCCGGCCCAGAACCAAGACGATCTACGCCAAGGAGGGTTTGATCACCGTCGCGGCGGGCTGGATCGTGCTTTCCTTAGTTGGCGCACTCCCCTTCACGCTCTCGGGCGAGATC
>CAKUJL010000292.1 GCA_934661715.1 uncultured Oscillospiraceae bacterium
AAGAAGCTTCGCGCTCGTCGACACCGGCGGCATCGAGCCGGGCACGAACAGCGAAATGCTCAAGTTCATGCGCCGTCAGGCCGAGATCGCCATCGAGACCGCAACGGTCATCATCATGGTCGTCGACGTCACCGTGGGCCTGACTGCTGCCGACAGCGAGGTCGCGGCGATGCTCAAAAAGTCCAAAAAGCCCGTCGTGCTGGCCGTCAACAAGTGTGACCGCACGGGAGGCGTCAATCCCGAGGTGTACGAGTTTTACTCGCTCGGTCTCGGCGACCCCATCGAGGTCTCCGCGGTGCACGGCCACGGCACGGGCGATATCTTAGACGCGTGCGTGGAGAATTTCCCGGAGACTGACGACGAAGAATATGACGAGGACGTCATCAAGGTCGCCATCATCGGAAAGCCGAACGTCGGAAAGTCCAGTCTTCTCAACTGCATTCTCGGCGAAGAGCGCGTCATCGTCTCGAACATCGCGGGCACGACGCGCGACGCCATCGACAGCTACTTTGAAAACGAGTTCGGCAAGTATCTGTTCATCGACACCGCCGGTATGCGCCGGAAATCGAAGGTCGACGACGCGGTGGAAAAATACTCGAACCTGCGCTCGGTTTCCGCGATTGAGCGCGCGGACGTGTGCCTGATTCTGATCGACGCCAACGAGGGCGTCACCGAGCAGGACACCAAGGTCGCCGGGCTTGCGCACGAGGCAGGCAAGGCGTGCATCATCGTCGTCAACAAGTGGGACATGGTCGAAAAGGACACGAACACGATGCAGAAGATGACGGATGATATCCGCCGCGACCTGAGCTATATGACCTACGCGCCGGTGCTGTTCATTTCCGCGCTCACGGGCCAGAGAGTCGACAAGCTCTTCGAGATGGTCAACGCCGTGTCGAACCAGAACTCCATGCGCATCACGACGGGTATGCTCAACAACATCCTCGAGGACGCGACGGCCAGAGTCCAGCCGCCCACGGACAAGGGCAGAAGGCTCAAGATCTACTACATGACGCAGGTCGGCGTGAAGCCGCCGCACTTTGTGATCTTCTGCAACGACGCGCGGCTGTTCCATTTCTCGTATCAGCGGTATCTGGAAAACCAGATCCGCGCCGTCTTCGGCCTCACCGGCACGCCCATCAAGATCACCATCCGCCAAAAAGGTGACAAGGAAGATATCTAAACAGATTCCCGGCAGAGGCGCTCTGCCGGGATTTTTGTAAAGGGGGAGAAGCATATGATCATTCAGGAAAGCACCGTGACGCTCAAGGACGGAAAGGCGGCTGTCCTTCGAAGTCCGGAACCTTCGGACGCAGCGCAGCTGAACGCGTATCTGCGCCTGACAAGCGGCGAGACGCACTTCATGGTGCGCTATCCCGAGGAGTGCAATCAGTCCATAGAGGCCGCGCAGAGGCGCTTGCAGGCGATGGCGGACGACGAGAGAAGCTTCATGCTGGCGGCGTTTCTGGACGGGGAACTCGTCGGAAACTGCGGCATCAACGCCATGCCGGACCATTTCAAAACGCGCCACCGGGCAAGCCTCGGCATTTCCATCAAGAAAAAAGCGTGGGGCCTCGGCCTCGGGACGGTTCTGATCACGAAGGCGCTCGAACAGGCGAAGGAAAACGGCTTTACCCAGGTCGAGCTCGGCGTGTTCGCGGACAATGAACGCGCAAGGGGGCTGTATCAGCAGCTCGGCTTCGAGGAAATGGGCTGCATCCCGAAGGCGTTCTATCTCAAAGACGGCACATACCACGACGAGGTGCAGATGGTGAGGTTTCTGTAAACCGTTGGCGCATCGGATTTGCCGAAAAACCCCGAAAAACGTGGTGCATTCCGCTGGGTCGATGTGGACATCGACCCCTACGCAAGAGACGAAAAACTGCGTAGGGGCCGATGCCCACATCGGCCCGCCCCACAAAACCACGCACCCCCTCGTAGGGGCGGACGGCCCTGTCCGCCCGGCAAAAAGTGCCTGCAAAACGCGAAAAACTGCGGCGAATTCGTAGTGCCGAAGGGCGGACAGAGTCGTCCGCCCCTACACATGACAAGAAGTTCCGTCCGTAATAAAAACAAAAGCGGACAGAAAAAGAGCAAGCCAAACGGCTTGCTCTTTTTAGTGCCTGGTAAATTAGATCGCGCGCTCAACCTTGTTCGAGCGGAGGCATCT
>CAKUJL010000293.1 GCA_934661715.1 uncultured Oscillospiraceae bacterium
GCCGGAAGGGACTCGAACCCCCGACCTACTGGTTCGTAGCCAGTCACTCTATCCAACTGAGCTACCGGCGCATACCGCGCTTCCTTAGCGCTCCAGTATAATAGCACACCGGGAAGGAAAATGCAAGCACTTTTTTCGGAATTTCTGCATTTTCTTTTTGGCGGGTACGTCTCCGTTCCCCCATCGCGAACGCTTCACGGTCTTTCCGCAAGTTGCTCAAAATTCTACTTGAAAGTTTGTAGAATTTGGCGGGCAGAATTTTTTTGCGGACGCTTGAAAATTTTTTTAGCTGCGTCTATAATTGAAGTACAATCTAAGATTGGTAGCTGTAAGGAAGTGTTTCGCACACGGGCTGCAACTATCACTCGGCTTTCCGGTTGAGTGTTTCGGGCGTTTCGCCTGAAGCGCTTTTTTCTATCCAAAAATCCGGGTGAACGCATCAAATCAAGGAGGAATCAGAATGTATTTACTCACAAACGGCCGCTTGATCACCAGAGACCCCAACGGCAAGGGCTACTACGAAAAAGGCGGCGTCGCCTTTGAAGGCACCAAGATCGTAGAGGTCGGCGAAGAAGCTTCCCTGCGTGCGAAATACCCGCAGGCCGAGATTATCGACGCAAAGGGCAACGTCATCATGCCCGCGTTCATCAACGCCCACACCCACATCTATTCCGCGCTGGCCCGTGGACTTTCCATCGTCGGCAACAACCCCACCAACTTCTATGAGGTGCTCGACGGCACGTGGTGGGCAATGGACCGAAAGCTGACGCTCGAGGGCTCGAGAGCTTCGGCAGACGCGCTTTACATCGACTGCATCAAGCAGGGCGTCACGACGATCTTCGACCATCACGCGGCATACTGCGAAATTCCCGGCTCTTTGTTCCAGATCGGCGAGAGCGCCAAAAAGTTCGGCATCCGCTCGTGCCTTTGCTACGAGGTCTCCGACCGCGACGGCGAGGAAAAGTGTCTTCAGGCGATCAAGGAAAACGCCGACTGGATCTCCTACTGCGAGGAAAAGAAGGACCCGATGCTCGCTGCCATGTTCGGCGGCCACGCGCTGTTCACCATTTCCGACAAGACCTTTGACCGCATGGTCGAGGCCAACAACGGCCGCACGGGCTATCACATCCACGTCTCCGAAGGCATGAACGACGTGTACGACTCCCTTCAGAACTATGGCCGCCGCCCGGTGCAGCGCCTGCACGACCACGGCATCCTCGGCGAAAAGACCATCCTCGGCCACTGCATTCACGTGAACCCGGCGGAAATCGAGCTCATCAAGAACACCAACACGATGGTCGTCAACAACCCCGAGTCCAACATGTCCAACGCCGTTGGCGTCTGCCCCGTTCTGCCCCTGAGCAAGGAAGGCATTCTTCTCGGTCTCGGCACGGACGCATGGACGAACGACATGATCGAGTCTCTCAAGGCGGCTCTGTGCGTCCAGCGCCTGAACGCCTGCCTGCCGAACGTCGCGTGGTGCGAGGTCACGGACATGCTCTTTAAGAACAACGCCAAAATCGGCGCAAAATACTTCCCCGACGAGCTCGGCGTTCTGAAAGCTGGCGCTGCCGCGGACATGATCGTCATGGACTACAAGCCCTACACGCCGTTCTCCGATGAAAACATCGACGGCCACATCCTCTTCGGCATGACCGGCAAGCTCTGCCGCACCACGATCGCGAACGGCAAGATCCTCATGAAGGATAGAGAACTCATCGGCATCGACGAGGAAGCCGAAAACGCACATATCCTCGAGGCCGCCAAGAAGCTTTGGGGCGCTCTGAATCATAGAGAATACTAATACCATTCGTAGGGGCGGGCGACTCTGCCCGCCCGGCAAAAACACGTCCAAAACGCGGAACTCTGCGGCGAATTCGTACTTCCCAACCGGCGGACAGGGTCATCCGCCCCTACAAAAGCCACAGGAAACCTATTCTATCCGAAGGAGGCAATCCCATGTCTGAAAAAATGTATCCGATTCCGTTCAAGTCGTTAATGAACTGGGTCGTCACCGAATACGCACGCGAGGGCGAGATCTTCGGCGTGCACACTCCCTACTACGCGTCCGGCAAGACGCTGCCCATCTTCGGCGAGCGCATCGAAACCCCCTTTGGCCCGGCCGCAGGCCCCAACAGCCAGCTGGCGCAGAACATCAT
>CAKUJL010000294.1 GCA_934661715.1 uncultured Oscillospiraceae bacterium
CCGGCGCGTGCTCCTGCTTTTTTCCGGCCCCGCTGCGGCGAAGAAGCGCCTTGATTCTCGCCTTGAGTTCCAGAATATTGAACGGCTTCGTCAGATAATCGTCCGCGCCGTGCTCAAAGCCGAGGAGCTTGTCCATATCGTCGGCCTTCGCGGTTAACATAATAATCGGAACGTCCGAAAATTCGCGAATTTTTCCGCACGCCTCGAGTCCGTCGAGCCGCGGCATCATGAGGTCGAGCACAATCAGGTCCGGGTTTCCGCTTCCCGCCAGCTCCACGGCCTCCATGCCGTCCGAGCCCGTGATGACCTCGTAGCCCTCGTTCTCGAGATTAAACTTAATGCCCTTGACCAGAAGCTTTTCATCGTCGACAACCAGTATTTTCATTCTGCTTCCTCCACTGTAACCATGTCCCTGAGCCCATCAAACGTCGCCTCTCCGATGCCCTCAACGTCCATCAGCTGCTCGATCGCCGAAAACCGCCCATAGGTTTCGCGGTAATCGAGAATTTTCTGCGCCGTCTTTTCGCCGATGCGAGGCAGCGTCATAAGGTCGCTCTTCGTCGCCGTGTTGAGGTCGATGGGATAGCGGATTTCCGGCGTCTCGTCCGTCTGCGGCGGTTCCTGCTGTTCGGCCTCGATCGGTTCTTCGGGGACGTCGTTTCTTTGCACCTGCGCCGAAATTTCAAAGGGCGCCGAAATTCTTCCCAGGAAGAAGCCCACGGCGAACACCGCCGTCAGCGCAGCCAGCGCCAGAAGAAGGACCGTCTGTTTCTTTCCGCGCATTCCGCTTCCTCCAAACCCCGTAAGATTGACACAGCGCCTGTTTTTCATTATAATATTCTAGCACAGAAAGCGTATCCTCGGCAATGCCGATTATTCAAAATGGTGATGTTTGATGAAAAAAACAAGACTTCTTTCCCTGCTGCTGGCGCTTTTGATCGCGTGCAGCTGCTTTACCCTTCCCGTCCTCGCCGCCGCGGAAAGCGCGGAAACGGACGCCGCCTCCGACGAAGCCGCGGCCTCTGACGCTTCCGCCGGTACCGCGGAGGAAACAGCGGACGAAACGACCGGCGAGGTCATCGTCTCGGCAGACCCCAATTTCTCCGTCGACGCAAAGGCGGCGCTGCTTATTGACCTCAATACCGGCAGGACGGTTTACGAGCAGGACGCGGACGTGCGCGTGTATCCGGCGAGTCTGACAAAGATCATGACGTGCCTCATTGCGCTCGAAAACGGCAACCTGTCCGACGTTATCACCGTCGACGAAAGTGCCCTTGCTGGCCTCGATCAGGACAGCAGCGTCGTGGGCTTACAGGTCGGCGAAAAGATCACGCTGGAAAACTTACTCTACTGCATGATGGTCAGCTCCGGCAACGACGCGGCGAACGTGGTGGCCGAGTACATCGCGGGCTCGGTCGCGGACTTTGTGCGCATGATGAACGAACGCGCCTACGCCCTCGGCTGCAAGGACACGCACTTCAATAACCCCCACGGACTGCACGACGAGAGCCACTACACCACCGCACGCGACCTTGCCATCATCACGCAGGCCGCGCTCAAGAGTGAAAATTTCCGCCAGATCGTCGCGACCGCCGAGTACACCGTCCCGGAGTCCTCGCTTGGCCCCGAGCACGTGCTCAAGACGACGAATATGCTCATCTACAATTCGACCGGCAACTCCCTGTATTATTCCCGCGCCACCGGCGTCAAGACCGGCTACACCAGCGCGGCGGGTAGGTGCCTCATCGCAACGGCGGAGGACGGGGACGTTCGGTTTTTGTCGGTTCTTTGCGGCGCGAAGACGAGCATTCAGGACACGGGCGATCTTCTGATGGAGAGCTTCCCGGAGACGAGAAAATTACTTGATTACGGCTTTGACAACTTTTCGTATGTGACGGCGCTTTCTCCCCTGTACCCCATCGCGCAGGTGAACGTGCTCAATTCCGCGGGCTCGGAGGCTGTGGCCGTCACGCCTGCCAAGGACGTCAAGCTCCTGCTTCCGGCAAACTACAACCCCGATTCTCTGCGCACGGAAATATCTCTGGACGCGCAGGAGGTCGAAGCGCCCGTCTCCGAGGGCCAGAAGCTGGGCCTTGCACGTGTGTACTACGGAAAAGAGCTCATCGACGAGACCGATC
>CAKUJL010000295.1 GCA_934661715.1 uncultured Oscillospiraceae bacterium
TCCGGCAGAAATGCCCACGGCACAAAAAAGACGTTTCCCATGCTCACGCGGATGCAGCGGCGGTAAAGGGGGTCTGTGGAGTCCGGCGTCAGCAGCACCGCGTCCACACCAAGCGCCGCCGCCGAGCGGAAAATCGCCCCGAGGTTCGTCGGGTTCATCACGTCCTCGAGAACCGCGACGCACGACGCGTCTGCAAGCAGGTCTTCGGCCCGTTTCGGCGCAGGCCGCCGCATGGCACAGAGCATCCCGCGCGTGAGGGCGTAGCCCGTGATCCGCTCCAAAACCTCGCGCGAAGCTGTGTAAACAGGAAGCGTCTCCGGGCATCTGGCCAGAACCGGCTCTGCCTGCGAAAGTAACCGCGTTTCCACGAGAAAAGACACCGGCTCAAACCCCGCGTCCAGCGCCCGTTCAATGACGAGCGCACTTTCGGCAATGAAGAGGCCCTGCTCGGGATTTTCGCGGCAGACGAGCTGGTTTTCGGTCAGCCGTGCGTAGACATCCAGCTCGGGCGCGAAAAAGTCGGAAATTTCAAAAATTCTTCCCATCTTCATTCCAGCAGCATCCGCTCGATCATCTGCGCCACGCCGTCTTCCTCGTTCGTGTCCGTCACGAAATCGGCGCAGGACTGCACCTCGTCCGACGCGTTTCTCATCGCCACGCCGCAGCCCGCCGCGCGGAGCATCGAATAGTCGTTCGTGCCGTCGCCGAAGGCCATGCACTGCCCGAGCGAAAGGCCGAGACATTCACACAGAAAGCGCAGCGCGTTTCCCTTGGTGGCATATTTCGCGTTGATCTCAATATTGTTGCCGAGCGACGAAGACACCGAGAAGCCCGGAAAATGCGCCGCAATTTCGCGCAGCACCGGCTGCTTTTCCGACACGTCGTGGAAAAACGCGATGATCTTCTGCACCGAATGGGCATTTGCTGTGAATTTTTCCAGATCGTCCGTCGGGCAGTAGCTGCGGCGCAGAAGCGTCTCGGTCGCGAAGGTCTTGGCGACGTTGTGAAGCGCCGTGTAGTCCTCCCGGCTCATGTGGCCGAGGCCGTCAATATACACGCCGCGCACGACGTTTCTCGTCTTCAGAAATTGCAGCATCGGAAGGGCCAGCGAGGGAGAAAGCTCTTCCTTGAGAAGCGTCTCGTCCTTTTCCGCGTCGTAGACCTGTGCGCCGTTTACAAGGATGAAATAGCGCGAAAGCTGCTCGTCCAAAAGCGCCTCGGGAAGCGAACGGTACAGCCGCCCCGTCGCCGGAACGAGCAGCACGCCCTTTTCCTTTGCCGCCTGAAGCGCTTGGAGCGTGCGCGGCGATATGGATTTGTCACGGCGCAGCAGCGTCCCGTCCAGGTCGAAGGCAATCAGGCGGATGTCCATAAGAAAGTCCTCACAAAATTTCAGGAAAAATGACGCATGATCGCGTCCAACTGGTCTTTTTTCACCTCGCCGATCGGGCGGAAGGGCGTAAACGGCTCGGAATACGGCCCGATCTGCTTGCAGAACCACGACACGTCGCGCCAGCCGTTTTTGTAGCCGACATTTTTGAGCGTCGACACGCGCGTAAAGCCCATCGCCTCATGCAGCTTCTCGCTTCGCTCGTTCGGAGAGGTCACGATGCCGTAGACGGACTTCACGTTCTGAAGCTGCAAGATCGCGATCAGCGCCTCGTAGAGCTTCGGGCCGAGACCCTTTCCCCGCGCGGCTTTGTCCAGATAAACGGACAGCTCACTGCTCGGAAGATACGACACGCGCTCGGCGAATTTGTGCGCGTAGGCATAGCCGAGGATCACCCCATCCTCTTCCCAGACGAGCCACGGATAGCCCGCCTGCACGGATTTGATCCGCGAGAGAAACTCCGCCTCCGACGGCGCCTCCTGCTCAAAGGTGATGGTGGTTTCGATATACGGCGCGTAAATGTTCCGCATTGCCGCGCAGTCCTCGGGCCCTGCAAATCGCATTGGCATACAAACACTTCCCAGCTTATTTTTCACATCATATCACACCCAAAAACCCTTGTCAATTTGCCGGGAACCGAAAAGCAGTCCGCCACCCGGAAACAGAAAAACAGGCGAAGCACGCAGTGCTTCGCCTGTCGGGATTTAAGTCATGTCGATGTGCTTCTGAATGCGGTTGATGATCAT
>CAKUJL010000296.1 GCA_934661715.1 uncultured Oscillospiraceae bacterium
GCCTATTCCACGGGCCGCGGCAAAATTACCGTCCGCGCCAGAACCGAGCTCGAGGAATTCGGCCAGAACCGGCAGAGAATCATCGTCACCGAGCTTCCGTATCAGGTCAATAAGCGCCAGCTCATTGCGGCGATGGCCGATCAGGTGCGCGACAAGCGTCTGGAGGGTATTTCCGATATCCGCGACGAGACCGACCGCAACGGTATGCGCATCGTCATCGAGCTCAAGAAGGACGCCAACGCGCAGGTGGTTCTCAACCGCCTCTTTGCCCAGACGCAGATGCAGACGACGTTCGGCGTGACGATGCTGGCGCTGGTCAACAATCAGACGCAGCCGCGGATCTTGTCGCTGCGGCACATGCTCGACGAATACCTCGCGTTCCAGGAAGAGATCATCACGCGCAGAACGCAGTATGACCTGAAAAAGGCGCTCGAGCGGCAGCACGTACTGGAAGGTCTTCTCATCGCCGAGGAGAACATCGACGAGGTCATCAAGACCATCCGCGAAAGCTATGACGACGCGAAGGAGCGTCTGATGGCAAAGTTCAATCTGTCGGAAATTCAGGCGCAGGTCGTGCTCGACATGCAGCTCAAGCGGCTTCAGGGACTCGAGCGCGAGAAGCTCCAGAACGAGTATGATGAGCTCGAAAAGCGCATCGAATATTACCGGGAGCTTCTGTCTGACGAGAATATGCTCAAGGGCGTTCTCAAGGACGAGCTCATCGCCATCCGCGACAAGTACGGCGACGAGCGCCGTACGGAAATTCAGGACGTCGAGGATGAGATCGACATTGAAGACCTGATCGAAGAGGAGCAGTGCGTCTTTACGCTTTCCCACGCGGGCTACATCAAGCGTGTCCCGGCCTCTACCTATCGGGCGCAGAAGCGCGGCGGCAGAGGCGTCACGGGCCAGACGCTCAAGGAAGAAGACTTCGTCGAGAGCGTGTTCTCCGCGTCCACGCACGACTATATCCTCTTCTTTACAAGCCTCGGCAAGGTGCACCGCAAGAAGGGCTATCAGATCCCCGAGGCGGGAAGAACGGCCAAGGGCACGAATATCGTAAACATTCTGCCGCTCGAGCCCGGCGAAAGCGTCACCGCTGGCATCACGGTGCACGAATTTGACGAGGATAACCTGATGTTCGTCACGAAGCAGGGCACGGTCAAGAGACTCGAGCTCTCAAGCCTCAACACCGCGAGAAAGGCGGGCATCCGCGCCCTCACGCTCAACGAAGGCGACGAGCTGATTTCCGTCATGAAGACGAGCGGGGACAATAACATCCTGCTTGCCACAAGAGACGGCCTTGCCATCTGCTTCAACGAAAACGATGTGCGCGTCATGGGCCGCGACGCGGCCGGTGTCAAGGGCATTACGCTTTCAGACGGCGACGAGGTGATCGGCGCGGGCATCGCGGATGACGGAAAGCAGCTTCTGACCGTCACCGAGCTCGGCTACGGCAAGCGCACGGAGCTCACCGAGTACATGAGACTCGATGAAAACGGAAACCGCCGTCCGCAGCAAAGAGGCGGCAAGGGCCTCAAAAACTACAACATCACCGCCAAGACCGGAAAAATCGCGGGCGTCGCGATCGTCTCCGGCGAGGATGATGTGATGCTCATCGAAAACGGCGGCGTTCTCATCCGCATGTCCGCGTCGGATATCAACGTCTATAAGAGAGACACGCAGGGCGTTATCCTGATGCGCGTGGAAGAGGGAAATCGGGTTATTTCGATAGAGTGCGTCGATCCTGAGCAGGAGTAATTTCGACCCCACGCTTCTTAGCTGCGCAAAGAAGCGCCGTGTCGAGCCGCCGGGAAGAAATTGCTTGGGGGCTGCTGCGCGGCGGCGCAGCTCAACAAAAGGGCGCGTCCCTTTTGAAATCCTTGGGGTTCCCGGCTTTTCGTTCTTCGGAAATAGCGGGTCTTCTACGGGCTTTGGTAACGCTCTCTTGCTGGATTGATGCTGCGTACCGGTTTGACCGATTTTCAACGATCTTTGTGCCGAGCAGCAGATTTCTGGTGCATTCCGCCGCGGAGATCGCTTAGCTCTGCACGCGCCTCCGCGGTTCGGGCTTGGATGCGGGACGCACCCTTGCCTTCCCCTGGGGGCCGATTCCCCCTGAT
>CAKUJL010000297.1 GCA_934661715.1 uncultured Oscillospiraceae bacterium
CGCTTCGCAGCTACACCTTCGCCACGGTCCGCAAAAACCGCACCGTCGAGGTCATCTTCGAGAAAATCCCCGCGTTTGTCGACGTTCCCGCTGGCAGCTACTACGAAGATGCGGTCAACTGGGCAGTCGAAAACTGGATCACCGAGGGAACAAGCGACGCGTACTTCTCCCCCGACGCGCCCTGCACCAGAGCGCAGGCCGTCACCTTCCTCTGGAGAGCCGCCGGTTGTCCCGCGCCGAGCTCCTACTCGATGCCGTTTGCCGACGTGAAATCCGGCAGCTACTATGAGACCGCGGTTCTGTGGGCGCTCGAGAACAACATCGTCAGCGGCACGAGCGAAAAGACGTTTGAGCCCGACGCGGTCTGCACGCGTGCGCAAATTGTCTGCTTCCTCTTCCGCTACAAGGCCGCAAACGGCATGGACGCTGTGACGCTGGCAGAACTTCTCGGCGGTTTTGCTGACAGCGCGGAAATCCCGGCTTACGCAAGACCCGCCCTCAACTGGGCAATTTCCGCAGACGTTCTGCAAGGCAGCGGCGCAAAGCTTCTTCCGAACGCGGCCTGCACCAGAGCGCAGATCGTCACGCTTCTCTACCGCACCATCCGTTAAAATTTCTACAAGAGGCCTGGCTGCTTTTTGCGGCCAGGTCTCTTTTTTGCAGTTCCGTGCGGCTTTTGCTTCGGTTTTTTTGCTTTTGCCAAACGAAGCTGAATCTTTTTGTGGATTCTCCCGTTTTTTCCAAATTGCACAATTTGTAGTTGACAGACGGCTGCTTTTTATATTATAGTAGACAAGTAAAAACCACCTGCACAGCCCGGACACGTTTCTATCTGGCTCAGGAATGGGTTATACAGCCGGATGAAGCGGTCAGGAGAGCGCACACAGCGTTGGTGTGCCACCGAAGGGGCTCGCGCATGAACTCTCAGGTAAATGAACTGATCGTGGACGGAACTCTGGAAAGCCGCCCAGTCGCGGCACCGAAGAAGCAATCCCCATAGGGAGAATCTTTCAGGTCTGCAAACAGAGTGCGCCTTACGTTGGCGCGCTCTGTTTTCTTCATTTCCGGAGGAAACGGGCTGCCCGCCGCGCATCAACGCAAGAAGTATTTTTCCCTCGCAGTTACCAACGCAGAAAATTCGAACATCTAAGGAGGAAACTATGAGCGAACTGAAACGGACCATTCTCTATCAGGCGCATCTCGACGCAGGCGCCACCATGGTGGATTTCGGCGGCTGGGATATGCCCATCCAGTATCCCGAGGGCATCATCGCCGAGCATCTGTACTGCCGCCGTCACTGCGGCATCTTCGACGTCTCCCACATGGGCCGTATCGATGTCGAAGGCCCCGATCAGGTGGCATTTTTGCAGCACGTCCTGTCCAGCAACGTTCTGGCGCTGGACCTCAATCAGGCGCAGTACTGCATCATCCCCGATGAAAACGGCTACGCCATCGACGACGCGTACCTGTACCGCTTTGAAGAGGGCAAGTACTTCCTCGTCATCAACGCCGGCAACATCGACAAGGACTGGGCGCATCTGACGAAGGAAGCGGAAAAGTTCGACGTCAAGCTGACGAACGTTTCGAGCAAATACGCGGCCATCGCCGTGCAGGGCCCCGAATCCAAGAAGATCCTCATGACGCTCTCCGGCGGCAAGCAGCTTACCCCCGAAAACGTCAAGAACGCGCTCAACACGCTCACCATGGAAGGCAAGCCCGTCCGCGTCGCGAAGACCGGCTACACCGGCGAGCCCATCGGCTACGAGCTGTACTGCAACAGTGAAGACGCCCGCTATTTCTGGGATCGTCTGATCGAGCTCGGCGCAAAGCCCACCGCCCTCGGCGCGCGCGACACCACGCGTATGGAAGCGGCGCTTCCGCTCTACGGCCATGAGATGGGCGAGTGCGAGATGGGCGGCGAGATCCAGATCTACGCTGTGCCGCTGGCGAAATTCGCCGTTTCGTTTGCGCCCGAGAAGGGCGACTTCATCGGCCGTGAGCCGCTCAAGAAGCAGTTCGAGGCCATGAAGAAGATCATGAACCGCGACTATTCCTCGATCGAGGACCTGCCGTACCGCATCCAGCCCATCTATCTCGAGGGCAAGGGCGTTCTGCGTAA
>CAKUJL010000298.1 GCA_934661715.1 uncultured Oscillospiraceae bacterium
CCGGGCGGGATCGTCCGGCAGGAGGACGGCGACACCGGCGAGCGGCTGTACCGCCGCGGCTATCGCCCGCGCGAGGATATGGACAGCGAGGCGACGCTCCGAAAGTGGCGGCATCTGGAAGTAATGAGCTGGTGCGATTGGGACGCGCCGGAGGAATAAAAACAAGGAGGATAAAAACATGGATTTCAAAAATGCACTCGAGGCAATGAAACACGGGGAGGCGGTGAAGCTGCCGTCGTGGGGCGGCTTCTGGCGATGGGACGCCGAAAAGCGGACCATCATCATGCACACCAAAGAAGGAAAGGAAATGGACATCCGCGAGACGCAGGTCGTGGAATACACGCTGCTGAACGTCCTGTCGGACGAGTGGGTGATTGCCGGGCTTGAAAACTGCCCGGCGCTCGGCGGCGGCACATTATTTCTTGATGCGTATTAACCGCATTGTGCATCATCCTTGTGTGAGAGGAAAAAAGCGATCAGCCGCACAAGGTATTCCGGCGGCTTGGAGACCTCGCTCTCCCAGTTTTCGATGCTCCGTTTCGGGATTCCGAGCAGCTCGGCAAAGGCACGCTGCGTGAGCCCTGTTGACTCACGCAGCGCCTTGATCTCACTCATTGGCTGCCTCCACCTTGGACCAGAACACCGGGCGCGGAGCGTCGCCGCCAAAGTCGAAGAGAACGGAATAGAGCTCGCCGTCGTCACCGCGGCAGATCGGCGAATAACCGTCGAAAAGATCGTCGCTCAGGCTGTCGGCGTAATTCTCGCCGCGGGTGCGGCGGATGTCGTCGAGAACTTCGCGGTCGAACTGCAGCGGATCGTCCGCCCATTTGTAGCCCTTGCCGGTGAGGTCGAGCTCGCGGTTGTCGATGATTTCAAATTTCATTTTTTGTTCCTTTCCGGGGCGCTGCCCCTCTGTATTTTCTGTTCCTTACGATTATTATAATACCACTGAATTGGTGGTACGTCAAGAGGAAAATCAAAATTTTTCTGTGTTTTTTGCTTTGATTTCTGCCGCCGGGGGACGACGGCGGAAATGAGGGCGGAAAAGCCTGTGGCGATAATATAATTCGCGTGCGCGTGCGCGAATTTTTGCGGACTTGTTAAAAGGATAACTTTACGACCAGGGAGGAAAAAGGAGTGTTTGCCATCATGGAGTACAAGATCATCTCCGGCAGGACCGAGGAGATCCGCCGCGTCTGGATGCCGACAACGAGAGGCGGCCAGCGTGTCCGGCGGGGAACGAGAGCCAAAAAGTCCAGCATCCGAAAGATCCTGCGAAACGAGATCAACGCCGTGAAGAGTCTTGCCCGCACGCTCAACTGCAATTTCGGCACGGGCGACGTATGGCTCACGCTCTCCTTCGGGGAGGGAGAAATATCCTGGGAGGACGCTCAAGCGGTGTTCGACCGGTTTTTGCGCAAGCTCCGCGCGTTGTATCGGAAGGAACGGGGAGAGAATCTCAAGTACGTTTACTCACATGGCCGGAAGAACGAGATCGGGAACGCCCGCCCGCATTTCCACATCGTTCTATCGGCGATGGACTATGAGAGCATCTGCACGCTCTGGCCGGAGCAGGGTGTCACCTACCGCCGCCTGGACGGAAGCGGAGACTATACCGGCGTTGCCCGCTACATGATCTCCAATGCGAAGGGCGAGGAGGGCAAAAAGAAATACCACCCGAGCCGCGGACTGGAAAAACCGGTATACACCGAGCCGGTGCCGGTTTGTGCGCACAGCAAAATGAAGCTGCCGAAGGACGCATCGATCCGCGAGCAGACCGAGACGCGGGACGAGGAGAGCGGGTTCTATTCCGCCTACGTCCGCTATGTCCGAAAGGAGAAGGAAAGAAAAGGCAACGGCGCGCGCGTCTCTGCGCGTTCTGTTAAAACAAATGTCGGCGAAAACCCCTCCGTCAGCCCTCCGGCTGACACCTCCCCTGTCAGGGGAGGCAAGGGAAAGGGACGGAGGTGATGCGGCGTTGAAATTCCGGCCGATGAAGGGCTGCGGGGCGGTATGGCAGCAGCGCATAGTTCACGCCTTTCTGGAGGCGTACCGGAATCTGCCGCCGCCGGCGCAGGACGAGATCCGGAAAACCATAGAGACAACAGCGAAGGGGCA
>CAKUJL010000299.1 GCA_934661715.1 uncultured Oscillospiraceae bacterium
TCCGTGGAACAGGAGCTTCCGCAGATATTCACGCTGACCGACCCGGCGACACGCACATACCGCTGCCTGTACTGCGAGGCAAAGGCAGAAAACGTCTGATTGAAAGAATAGTAAAACACAGCCACCGGCGAAGCCGGTGGTTGTTCTTATGCGGGCATAGCCCTATTTTCTCCAAGGGCTATTACATGCGCACCGGCAAGGACCGTGTATACGTTGACGCGGTGAACGTTCCCGTCACGCTTTCCGACATTCAGGTCTGCCCGGGCGATATCGTGATCGGCGACGATACGGGCGTTGTCGTAGTTCCGCAGAGCCGCGCCGAAGAGGTTGCGGAAATCGCAGAAAACATCGACCGCAAGGAACAGGAGATTCTCGATCTGGTTGCGAAGGGCTACCGGCTCAAAGAAGCGCGCGCCATGACCGGTTATCATCATTTACAGACGAAAGAGAGTTAAGGAGGCAAACACCAATGGCAATGTATCTGACCCCGGAAGAGCAGGAGATGCTCGACGGCAAACGGGGAGCGCTGACGCAGAAGTGCATGAAAGTGCTTGTGACGCTCGGCGAAATTTACGGCGCAGAGCGGATGGTCAAGGTGAAAAACGTTCACTTCCCGGGCGTGTCGTACCGCGTGGCGGGCGACGCGGGTCTGGAGTATGTGTGCGACGCGAGCGAGCAGGGCAGCTTCTGCGTGCCGTCCACGCTCAACACCATCGGCATCGACTGCTTCGACATGGAGTCTTTGCAGTTTGACAAGGAGTTCTGCAAGGGACAGCTCAAGCTCAACGAGGCATACGAGAAAATGGGCGCGATCCCGACGTATACCTGCACGCCCTATGTGGTCGGCGGCTGTCCGGGCTTCGGCGAGCACGTCGCGTGGGGCGAATCGAGCGCCATTATCTTTGTGAATTCTGTCATCGGCGCACGCACGAACCGCGAAGGCGGCCCCACGGCGCTGGCGGCTGCGGTCTGTGGCTGCGTGCCGGAGTACGGCTTCTACCTCGATGAAAACCGCCGCGCGACCCATCTGGTAAAGGTCGACTATCCCTTGAAGACGAACCGCGATTTCGCCGTGATGGGCTACTACGTCGGCAAAAAGGTCGGCAACAAGGTCCCCTGCTTCACCGGCATTACGGAGCGCCCGGTCGTTGAGCAGTATAAATCGCTCGGCGCGGCGCTGGCATCCTCCGGCGGCATTGCGCTCTATCATGTCGAGGGCTTTACGCCCGAAGCGCCGACCAAGGAAGCAGTCCTGAAGGAAGAATACGAAACTGTGTACTTCGGTAAGGACGAATATGAGGAAGTTGAAAAGTTCTTCACGCTCAAGGAGCCTGCGGATCTGGTCGTCATCGGCTGTCCGCACTGCACGATCAACGAGGTTGTTGAGATCGCAAAGCTCGTGGAGGGCAAGCACGTGAAACTCGATATGTGGGTCTGCCTGTCGCATCAGGTCTATTCGCTGGCAGAGCGCATGGGCTATGTAAAGACGATTACGGACGCGGGTGTGACATTCGTGCGCGATACCTGCCCGATCCTCTGCCCGACCAGCCCGAAGGGCTACCGCGGCGTGGCGACGAACTCCGGCAAACTCGCGCATTACATCCGCGGCCTGTGGAACATGGATTCCGAGCTGGTTCAGCTTGAGGACTGCGTCAGGACCGCACTGGGAGAGGAGGTGTAAGACATGGAAGAGAAAATCGTCATGCAGGGCAGAAAGGTCGTCGAGGGCTGCGCCGAGGGCTACGCGATTGTGGCAAAGCACGACTGCATCTCCTTTATGGGCAGCACGAACCCGAAAACCGGCTACATCATTGAGCGCGGACATGAGCTTGAAGGCGTCTGTATGCAGGGAAAGATCCTCTGCTTCCCGTCCTCCAAGGGCTCGACAGGCGGGTCCTATATGCTGTATGATGCAGTCAAGCGCGGCGTCGGCCCGGCTGCCATTGTCAACATCGAGGCGGAATCCATCGTTGTCATCGGCGCGATCGTCTCCGATCTCCCGATGGTCGACAGGATCGACATTTCCAAAATCGAAACCGGCGACTATGTAAAGGTCGACGCGACAAACGGAACTGTAACCGTCATAAAAAAACCTGCACTGTAAGGAGG
>CAKUJL010000300.1 GCA_934661715.1 uncultured Oscillospiraceae bacterium
ACCGTTTTTCTTAAAACACTTTACAATATTATGTAATTACAGATGTCCTCTGGACACCTGCTTTTGTCATGCACAAAAAGGGCAGCTACCACAAAATAGACCTTTTCGCTTACTTGCGGCAGCTGCCTTGCGCTTTGTGCAGTCTTATCTTAATGACATTGCCTTAACGGGTTTCTATCAAAATTACGGTTCTTTGCCAAGAAAAGCGTCGAAAACATATGTTTTCGACGCTTTTACTATATCTTTCACACAAGAATGAATCCCACATAATAGGAATGTATAAAGCATTGCAAATACGGATGCTAATATAGTTTTTCAGAAGTGTGTCCGAGCATGGCAGAGACAATGCGGTGAAGAAATCCCCCGAAGCTGTGCTTCGGGGGATTTTTGCTATCTTCTCTTATACCAACCCGCGAACCCTATTGCGAGGAGGGTGGCGGCACAGGCGGCTATGAGCGTGATTTCCGCGCTGCCGTTGTTCGTGCTTTCAGACTGCGCGTCAGATGCTCCGTCCGGCGGGGTGGGGCGGGCTGAAGCATCGTCTGTGCCGGGGCTCTACGTCGCGGTGCTGTCCGGCGGCGCTTCTTCCTGCGGGGAAGATTCGCTGGGCGAAGCGTCAGAACCGGCCGAGGACGCGTCGGAGCTTGGCCTTGTAGGCGGAGAAAAGCTGCCGTCTTCTTCCGAGCTTCTGTCCCGGTTGCCGGGGCCGCCGCCCATCGTGTTTCCCATGCTGCCCATGTCGGAAATGGTGATGGAAGAGGCGTCCACGAGGCTTTCGCTGTTTTCTTTCTGCGCCTCGCTCGTGGACGGAACGCTTCCATCCAGCTGACCCTGTACGCTCTCGGTGCGCAGGGCGCAGTAGGTCTTGAGCGTCTCGACGCCAAGCTCAAATTCTTCGAACGTACAGAACTTCGTCGGGTCTTTCGCAACATACGGCGCGATCAGGCTGTACGCCTCGTCAATGAGGCTCTGGATATCCGCCGACTGCAAAAATTCCGCGTAATACTCGTGATAAAGCCTCGTGTATTCCTCGCTCGAGAATATCCACGCCTGCATCGGCCGGTCGGTCAGCACGTCGTCGATGGGGTCGTTGACGGAAGCGGTCGCGTCATTCGACTGAAAACCGCCGAAGGCCAGATTGTAGTCCCACGGGAGCATCGAGAGTTTGCCGTCCTGCTCGTAAAGATAGTAGTTGTGGATCATCGAGCCCGTGTAGCTGTCGCCGTTGACGACGAAATTGTGCACCACGAAGTAGCGAAGCACCGCGTCGATCTCCAGAACGTTTTCCAGATCTTCGTAGGAAGAGAGCTTCTTGAGGCTCTCGATCAGCCGCGCCTCGTCTTTTTCGGACACGTCGGTTTTGGCGTTTTCAAAGATGTTCGCGTAGCTGTCGGGGTCGTCGTCGATGTAGGAGAGCTTCACATCGTTAGAGCCCATGCCGCCGAAGCCGCCCGGCATATCGGGCCGCTGCCGCGCAGAATCGCTGTCTGCGTCATCCGGCGCACCATCCGGCTTTTCCGGCGGCGCGTCCACGGCATCGTCACTTGGCGGCTGGAAATCTCCCGGCCCGGAATCCGAAAAAACTCCGGGGCTGAAGTCTCCAAAATCGGGCATCTGTCCGGCATTGTTTTCAAAGTCGGACGGATCAAAGTCCGCATCGTCAAAGTCGAAATCGTCCATGTCAAAATCCTTGCCGTTGCCGCGGCCGCCGCCGAAGGACATGGAGTCGGGCTTGTAGAGTTCTCCGGCGCCTGAACCGTAGTTCCGCTCCAAAAACGCGTCCTCCACGCCCTCAACGGCCAGATACAGGCCCCAATCCTCGCCGTTTACGGTGATGTAGACGAAGCTGCAAAGAGGACTTGCGACGCCGAAATTGCCCATGAGCCGGTAGACAAGGTAGTCTTTCAGCATGGTGTTGTCCTGAATGAGGTTGTTGAGGCAGAGCTTATCCAGGCCGTGGTACGTTTTGCCGCTGTCATAGTGGTCAAACTCGAGCTTGAAGCTGTAGCGCTGGCTGCCGAGCTGTCTGACGGAGGAGAGCGACGTGTTTCCCTTGGCGCGGATGGCGACATTT
>CAKUJL010000301.1 GCA_934661715.1 uncultured Oscillospiraceae bacterium
TCGCAGAGCTTCGCGAAGCCCGGAATGTCCAGCGTTTCGCCGCGCACCGTGGGAGAAAAGCCCGCCGCCTCGATGGCGGACGCGAGCTGCTGCTTCGAAAACTCGCCGAAGCCGGAAGAAAGGGCGTTTAGAAGCGTTTTTCTGCGCTGGGCAAAGCTTGCCTTCACGACGCGGAAAAAGAGCTTTTCGTCCGCGATCGGGCAGGGCGGCGCTTCGCGCATGGTGAGCTTCAAAACCGCGGACGTGACCTTCGGCTGCGGGATGAAGCACGACGGCGGCACGTCAAATAAAAGCTCCGGCACGGCGTAATACTGGCAGAAGACCGAAAATGCGCCGTAGTCGCCCTTTCCGGCAGGGGCGCAGATGCGCTGCGCGACCTCCTTCTGCACCATGACCGTTACGGCCTCGAACGCGCGGCTCTCGAGTAACGCGGCCAGCACCGGCGTCGTGATATAATACGGCAGATTCGCGCAGGCCATCGGGCGAAGGCCGGAAAATTCTTCGGAAACGAGCGCCGGGATATCCGTTTTCAGAATGTCCGCGAAGATGATCTCCAAATTTTCGTTTCCCGCCATCGTCTCGGCCAGCACCGGCTGCAAGCTGCGGTCGACCTCGACGGCCACGACCTTTTTCGCGTTTCTGCACAGCTGCTGCGTCAGAGGGCCGATGCCGGGGCCGACCTCCAGAACGCCGCAGGTCTCGTCGATGCCGGCGTCCAGCACAATTTCACGCGGCACCCAGCTCTGCGTCAGAAAATTCTGCCCCTTGGCCTTGGAAAAGTGAAAGCCGTGGCGCGTTAACAGCGCCTTGATATCATTGATATTGCAAAGATCCATGAAAAACCTCTTCTGCATATAAAATAACTGCCTTTCGTCTATTGTATCAGGCGAAAGGCAGTTTTTCAATCACTGTTATTGCGCTGCGGTATTGGACTTGGCCGTGGCGCGGATGTAGACCTGCACGTCCTGTGCGCCCCAGAGGATGCAGTCGTTATACGAGTCCTGACCCATGTAAATATCGATGACGTTCGGGTTGGCCAGCATATTGGAGCCCGTGTCCTCCGCGATGAAATCGCCCGCGAACGTGCCGTCCTCCAGATACAGCCACACCTCCGTGCCGTAGGGGATGACGTAGGGGTTGACGGCCAGCGTCCGGCCGACGGTGGTCTGTGTGCCGGTCGAGGTCTGGCCGGTGACGCAGTAGGCGGTCGCGATAAAATCGCCGAGCTTTACCAGATCGTCCGGCCGCTCCATGTCGGCCTTCGTGGCCTGCGCGATGGGAGAGTCGTCGATCACGGGCTCCTCGGCGGGCGCTTCTTCGGTGGTTTCTTCCGCGGGCGTTTCTTCTGCCGGTTCTTCCAGAATCTCGGTTACCGTCGCCTCATAGGAAAGCGGCGTCAGAACGGCGGGCGCGGGAGCGGCTTCCGGCGCAGTCTGCTTTGCGATAGTCTCCGCGGGTTCCGGCAGCGAGACGGCCTCCGCCTTCGCCGGGGTATTGGGCAGCAGCAGACACGCGGCCAGCACGCACGCCGCCGCAGCGCAGGACTTGAGCCTTGCAGTCAGCATCACTTATAACACTCCTTTCAGAATCAGAAATGTTGTTCTTGCGATAGTTACAAATCAGATACAATCCAGTTACGAATCAGTATCTGTTTGTACATTATACCGATAATCTGAAAAAAGTCAAGAGAAATATGCAAAATCATGAATAAAGCGGAAATAACTGCATAGAATAAACGCAAATGCGGACGTCGAAAATGAAATATTCTTGTTATAAAAGTAAAGAATTTGTGACAAAGGTATGAATTTCGTGACAAATTAGTAATTTTTGCGTTTTTCTTACAAACGCATTTGACATAGGGCACAAAACGTGCTATATTCTGTACGTTAAAGGCATGGAGAAAGACACGTCCCGTCTGTCTGCCGCCACCAGAGAGAGGCTCATCTGCTGCAAGAGCCCCAGCGTGCGCGTTCGGGATACCGCTTTTGAGCCGCGTGGTTGAACAAGGGAAGCTTTTGTTCCCCAAAGTAAATCGCGCCGGGCCCTCCCGTTACAGAGGTCACGAGCGACG
>CAKUJL010000302.1 GCA_934661715.1 uncultured Oscillospiraceae bacterium
GTCTACAGCCAGATGGTCGCGGGCAAGGACGCGCCGACGTTCGGCGAGGCCAAAAACAGCTGGCTGACCGGCACGGCGGCGTGGACATTCGTCTCCATTTCGCAGGCGATTCTGGGCGTGCAGCCGGAGCTGGACGGCCTTCGCCTCGACCCGTGCATCCCGCCGGAGTGGAAGGAAGTCCGGCTGACAAGACGCTTCCGCGGCGCAGTGTATGAGATCACGATTGAAAACCCGAACGGCGCCGAGCACGGCGTGAAAGCGCTTTTTGTCGACGGCGCAGCACAGACCGGCAATCTTCTTGCGCCCGCCGCGGCCGGTCAGAGCGTTTCGGTGCGCGTGGTGATGGGAGCTTAAGATGGCGTTTCGTGAGGATTTCGTCTGGGGCGCTGCCTCGAGCGCATATCAGACCGAAGGGTACCCCACAGCCGACGGCGGCGGCGAGAGCGTCTGGGACGCGTTCTGCAAAACACCCGGCGCGATCGCAAACGGCGAGGACGGTTCGGTCGCCTGCGACGGCTATCACCGATTTCTTGATGACATCGGGCTTTTAGCCTCGCTCGGTTTATCCGCCTACCGGTTCTCCACAAGCTGGGCGCGGATCGACCCGAACGGCGACGGATACTGGAACGAGGCAGGTCTTGAGTACTATGACCGCGTGGTGGACTGCTGCCTCAAAAACGGCGTTGCGCCGTGGATGACGCTTTACCACTGGGAGCTGCCGCAGGCGCTGGAGGAAAGGGGCGGCTGGCAGAATTTCGAGACCGCGGAAGCCTTTTCCCGCTTTGCCGGGATGATGGCGGCGCACTTCAAAGACCGCGTGCAGCATTTTATCACGCTCAACGAGCCGCAGATCGTCCTGAAGCTCGGATACGCGGACGGCGTTCACGCGCCGGGAAAAAGGCTTTCCCTTCCGCGGCTCGTTTTGTGCTGGAAAAACCTCATGCTGGCGCACGGGCTTTCCTTCCGCGCCATCCGAAAGGCCGCGCCGAACGCCAGAATCGGCATCGCCTCCACCGGAAAGCTCTGCTATCCGCAAAGCCCCGCAGATGAAACGGCCGCGCGGGAGGAGACCTTCCGTCTGACGGATTCCGACTGGATGTTCACGCACACAATGGTTCTCGACGCCGTGTGCCTTGGCCGCGTGGATGCAGAAGACGGCGAGCTTCAAAAGCTCGTGAGCGCCGTCACGCCGGAGGAATGGGACGTGATGCACGCCGCGCCGGATTTTATCGGTGTCAACGCGTATAACGGCAGTGAAATTGCCGCAGGGCCCGATGGGAAACCCGTCTATGTACCGTGTCCGGTCGGAGCGCCGCGCACGGCCCTCAAATGGCCCATCACGCCGGAGGTTCTGGAGTATGGGCTGACGTATCTTTATGCGCGTTACGAGCTTCCCCTCTATGTGACCGAGTGCGGCCTGAGCTGCAACGACCGCGTCTATCTCGACGGGAAAGTCCACGATCCTGACCGCATCGATTTTCTCCACCGGTACCTGCTGGCGCTTCGAAGGGGCAGTGAAAAGGCCGATATCCGCGGCTTTTTCCACTGGTCGCTGACCGATAACTTCGAGTGGCACAGCGGCTACGGCGATCGCTTCGGCCTTATCTACATCGATTTTGAAGTGCAGAAGCGCACCGTAAAAGACAGCGCAAGGTGGCTCTCGCAGATCGCCGCGGAAAACGGCAGGAATCTATAAGTTTTGCAATTTTTTCGGAAATACGCATAAAAATGCTGCCGGCAGATTTGCCGGCAGCATTTTTATCGATTTGTCAGGAAAACTTTCTTTTAGCCCTTGACCAGCTCGCGGGCGACCTGCTCCACGTGCTCGGCGCTCAGACCGAACTGCTTGAGAAGCGCGGCGGCGGGGCCGGAATGGCCGAATTCGTCATTGACGCCAATACGGCGCAGTGTCGTCGGGCACTTTTCGCTGAGCACAGCCGCGACTGCCTCACCGAGGCCGCCGATGATGTTGTGCTCTTCGCAGGTGATGACCTTGCCGCACTCCTTTGCCGCCTTCAGAACGATTTCTTCGTCGAGGGGCTTGATGGTGC
>CAKUJL010000303.1 GCA_934661715.1 uncultured Oscillospiraceae bacterium
GGCGGCATGCTGGCCATGTACATGGGCACGGTGCAGGCGCTCTCGTTCAAGAGCACGATGACCTATGAGATCCTGCTCATCGTCGTCATCGGCGGCATCGGCTCCATCACGGGCTCCGTCATCACGAGCTTCCTTTACATCGCGAGCCTCGAGTGGCTGCTGCGCGGTCTGGACTCGGGCGAGTTCCTCGGCATCAAGGCACCGGGCCTGTTCAAAAACGGCTTCCGTATGGCGGTCGTCTCCGTCATCATCATGTGCGTCGTCCTGTTCTTCCGCAAGGGCATCATGGGCGACCGTGAGCTGTCTGATCTTCTGAAACGCAGGAAAACAGCGCCGAAGGGAGGCAAAGACAATGGCTGAATCGGTACTGCACGTTGAAAACGTGACCATGCAGTTCGGCGGCGTCGTCGCCGTCAACAATCTGTCGATGGACATCTACGAGGGCGAAATTGTCGCGCTCATCGGCCCGAACGGCGCCGGTAAGACCACGGCCTTCAACTGCATCACGGGCGTCTATGAGCCCACGAACGGCAAGGTCGAGTTCTGCGGCAAAACCATCGTGGAAAACCATCCGCAGGGCAAAATGAAAAAGCTTTACGCGGGCGACAGCAAGGAATTATATCCGCACATCGTGTCGCATACGCCCGACTACATCACGAAAATGGGCATCGCGAGAACCTTCCAGAACATCCGCCTTTTCAAGTCCATGACGGTGTTCGATAACGTCCTCACCGCGATGCATCTGCGCAAGACCTCGAACGTGTTCTCCGCGACCTTCCGTCTGAACCGCAAGGAGGAGCTGGCGCAGCGCGAAAAGACGCTCGAGCTTCTGAAAATCGTCGGCCTCGACGATCTCAAGGACGAGCTTGCGACCTCCCTTCCCTACGGCAAGCAGCGCCGGCTCGAAATTGCCCGCGCACTGGCGACCGACCCGAAGCTTCTGCTTCTGGACGAACCGGCTGCCGGTATGAACCCGCAGGAAACGGAAGAGCTCACCGCGTTTATCCGCGAAATCCGCGAGCAGTTCAAGCTCACCATTTTCCTCATCGAGCATCACATGAATCTGGTCATGGACATTTCCGACCGGATCTACGTCATCGACTTTGGCCGTCAGATCGCCGCGGGCGTTCCGGCGGAGATTCAGAACGACCAGCGCGTCATCGACGCATATTTGGGGGTGGACGAGGATGGCTAATATTCTGGAAATCAAAAACCTTGTCGTCTCCTACGGCGGCATTGAGGCCGTCAAGGGCATCGACCTGACGGTCGAAGAAGGCAAGATCGTGACCCTCGTCGGCTCGAACGGCGCGGGCAAGTCCACGACGCTCAAATCCATCGCGGGTCTCGTCAAGCCGAAGTCCGGCGACATTCTCTTCAACGGCCAGAGCCTGCTCGGCAAATCCACCGACCAGATCGTTTCCACCGGCGTCACCCTCGTCCCCGAAGGCCGCCGCGTGTTTCCGAACCTGACGGTCGAAGAGAACCTGCGCATCGGCGCTTACCTGCGCAAGGACTCCATCAAAGAAGACATGGAAGAGGTCTACAAGCTGTTCCCGCGCCTGAAAGAGCGTGAGTGGCAGCTGGCAGGCACGCTCTCCGGCGGCGAGCAGCAGATGCTGGCTGTTGGAAGAGCCCTGATGGCAAAGCCCAAGCTCGTCATGATGGATGAGCCGTCTCTGGGCTTAGCTCCGCTGGTCGTCAAGGGCATCTTTGATATCATCAAGGAGATCAACCGCCAGGGCATCACCGTGCTTCTTATCGAGCAGAACGCCAACATGGCGCTCAAGACCGCCGACTGGGCCTACGTCATGCAGACCGGCACGATCCTCATGCAGGGCGAAGGCAAGGAGCTTCTCGAAAACGAAGAAGTCAAAGCCGCCTACCTCGGCAAAGCGAAGTAATCACAACGCCCTCCACATTGAATCGATGTGGAGGGCGTTTCCATGGACACTGTCTCTGCGGAGATTCCATTTGTAGGGGCGGACGCCTCTGTCCGCCCTTCGGCACTACGAATTCGCCGCAGATTTTCGCGTTTCAAACATTTTCTGCC
>CAKUJL010000304.1 GCA_934661715.1 uncultured Oscillospiraceae bacterium
GTGCGGCTCTGATGATCGTACTGGAAGAACTGGACTTTTACAACTGCCCTGCCAGTGCGAAGCATCATCTGAATGTTCCTGGCGGCCTTGTGCTGCACTCGCTCAACGTGGCGAGAACTGCACTGGAACTGTGCGAGAAAATGCCGCAGTTTGCAGCGTGCGATACAAACGCAGTTCTGACCGCTGCGCTGCTCCATGACGTTTGCAAGGCCGGAAAGTACATCAAGAAGCCGGATGGCAGCTATCGGTATGAAGATACCGAACTGCTGGGCCACGGCGAAGAATCCGTCATCCGCATCCAGCAATGGATTCACCTGACGGGCAAAGAAATTCTCGCTATCCGGTGGCACATGGGTGCCTATACCGGTGAGCGGGACTGGAACACTCTTAGCAAAGTGTATGACCGGTGCCCGGAAGCCCTGTGCCTGCACATGGCTGACATGATTGCAACGCACATCATGGAGGTAGGAGAGTGAACGGGCGCGCTGCTTACATAGATCTTCCGAGCAGTAAGAGAATGGAACTATCAGCAAGTATACCGGATATCGAGGAAGTGCCAGGGCCTTTGTCTGACGAAGAAAAAGCACTTATCGAAATACTGGAAAATGAGTTTGAAACATTCGTTGCAGAGTTTTACACAGGTAGGCCATTGTGGAAAAGAAGAAACCTCAACATCCCAGAGCGCTGGGAAGTAGTGCAGGACAAACGCCGCAACACTTCCCCGCTTGGGCGGTGCAGCTACCTATATAAAGCAAGGAAGGTCAAGAGTTTGGCGAGGAGCATACATACCAGAATTGCCCCGCATAGGGGTGCAAAGAAGAATGACATAGAGCAGTGCAAACACACGTTCAAAATAACCGCTGCCCAGTGTGCACCGTGCAGCGGTTACAACGTGGAGTGCAAGCACTATGAGAAAAACGATGCTGCTGATACAAAGCATAGTTCTTCTATGACGTAAGATAAGCAGCCCTGCACCGCAGAAGCGGGGCTGCTTTTTATATGGCGCAGAGTGCTTCTTATAGGTGGAAGCGCTGCGAATGGGATCAGACCCCATCTGCGCCTGAGTTGTTTTCCATGAAAGCCGGGAAACTTTGAAACCGGTTGCCCGGCATAGCGGAATGGTGCTGTACAGCAGCGTCCTCCTTTCCGTTCAAGCCCGGTGAAAGACCGGGCTGCCATTTCCGCGAAAGACGCACCCGCATGGAGTTGACGGGAATGGGTGCGCCGCAGCATGAGCGTAGAAATGCCCTGTTCGATCCGCTCAGGACAAAAGCGGTAGGCTGTTGCAGCAGCCGCCCCGTCCGGTGCTCTCTTTACCGGGCGGGTTTGATATGCGGACGCATAGAGGATGCACCTGCTTCTGATGATCCCCCATGGACAGGTGAGCCAGTTCGATGCTGGCCGTCCGTGCAAGACGAGAAAAGAAAGGATGAAAGGGCCACGAAAATTGATGTAGGAAAAATTGCTCTGGTGGTAGTCCTGATCGCTGGCGTACAGACGAACGCGCTTTACCACAGAATCAACGATCTGGAATGCCAGCGAGACATCTACAAGTCCAGATACGAGGACTGGGAGGGCGTGTCGAAAGAAATTGCAGGGTATGCAGATACCCTGCGGGATTCGCTGAAAGCACGGGACCGGTTGGATGGAAAGTTACTGGTAGAGGATGCCGGAGACTTCCTCTGCACGGCATACTGCACAGAAAAGCGAGAACACATCTGCGGAACCGGAACGGGAATTACCGCCAGCGGCGCGCCGGTTGAAGGAGGCGTGACAGTGGCGGCAGACCCGGACGTTTTTCCGTTCGGGACCGTCCTTTACATTGAAGATGTGGGCGTGAGAATCGTTCAGGACTGCGGCAGTGGTATCCAGGGCAAGCACCTGGATGTTGCTGTGTCGGGCAGTCACAAAGACGCGCTGAACTGGGAAGGATACGGCAAGCACCGTGTCTGGGTCATCAAGGAGGCAGGGTGATGAAGGTTTTGATTGCCTGCGAGGAATCACAAACGGTGTGCAAGGCTTTTCGTAAGGCAGGGC
>CAKUJL010000305.1 GCA_934661715.1 uncultured Oscillospiraceae bacterium
GCTACCGGCGGCAGCTGGCTGTGCTATTACAAGGCGCTTCAGGCGGGCCCGGCCAGCGTCGTCGCGCCCATTGACAAGCTCAGCATCCTCGTCACGATTTTGTTTTCCTACCTCGTTTTCCACGAAAAGCTGACGAAAAAGGCCGGCCTCGGCCTCGCGATCTTGGTCGGCGGCACGCTTCTGATGCTGTTCTGAGGCCAAAATCCGCAGGAAGGAGCCTGCGCGGGGAAAAGCCGGGTTGCAATTCCCTTCCGCGCTTGGTATGATAGACGTATGGAGAAAAGAGTGTCTTATTATGTCAGCCGCAAGAGCGTTCTTGTCTGGCTGAGCGCACTGGTCATGACGGCTTCGGCAGCACTCCGCATCGCATATTCCTGCGGGAAAGGCGCAGATGCATCGACGATGTGGTTCCAAATCGTGCTTCCGGCGGCGGCCTGCCTGATCTACGTGCTGATTTTATTGCTGAGCGGACAGGAGCGGTTCTACCGCACGGCCATTCCGGCGGTCCTGCTGGCAATTTACTACGGTTTCCGCATTTCCGCCGTCGTCCAGAGCGTGAGCCTGCGCTTTGTGTTCTGGGTGGCGTACCTCGCCATCGCGGGGTTCTATTCGATGACGGTCTCGGGCCGCGTGCGCAACAACTGGGCGCTGCTGCTGCTTCTGGCGTCCGGCACGGCGGTTCTCGCCTACACGCACCGCGCGGCGCTCACGAGCGGGAATTTCGCGGCGATGGGCGCGTTTTTGCCGGAGCTTCTGTTCTTGACGGGCGGCTTTTTTGCCGTGCTTGCCATGCAGCCGCACGCGGACGGAAAATATCACCCCACGTGGGGCGACCGGCCGGACGGACGAAAGCTCCGTTCGCTTGACCCCGTGCAGATCGTCAGCGGCTATATTATGCCCACGAGAGTCGGCTCTTCCAACTTCGTGCGGGACTCTGTCGAAATTACCGCCATGGAGCGCTACATCCGCGAAAAGCGCCGCGCGGGACTGACCGGCTTCGGCATCACGCACGTCTTCCTCGGCGCATATGTGCGCACGGTGGCCAAATACCCGGCGCTCAACCGGTTCTTCTCCGGCCAGCAGACCTTCAGCCGCGACAATGATATCCAGTTCTGCATGATGGTCAAGGAAGACATGACGACCGAGGCTGCCGAAAGCGCGATGAAGCTCCACTTGACGCCCACCGACACGGTCGAGGACATCTACCGCAAGATGAACGAGCAGGTCACGCGCATCAAGGAAGCCTCCGACGCGAGTAATTTCGACAAAACGGCAAAGCTTCTGTCCCTCATTCCGGGCGTGGCGTTCAAGTTTGTCGTCTGGGTGCTGAAGGTCATGGACTATTTTGGCCTGCTGCCGAAGTTCTTATTGGAGGTCAGCCCGTTCCACGGCTCGATCTTCTTTACCTCGATGGGCTCTCTGGGCATTCCCCCGATCGTGCACCATCTGTACGATTTCGGCAACCTTCCCGTCTTCTGCGCCTTCGGCTGCAAGTACCGGAAAAACGAGATCGACATGGAAGGCAACGTCGTCCAGCGCAAGTACATCGACTTCACCGTCAACACCGACGAGCGTATCTGCGACGGGTTCTACTTTGCAACCGCGCTCAAGCACATGAAAAAGTTCCTCCAGCACCCGGAACGCTTGGACGAGCCGCTGGATGAAGTTGTGAAGGATGTGGATTGAACCGCTGACAGCGGATGGTGGGAATTGATTTTGCCGTGCGCGGCGGCAAGCGCCGGTTTATTGCTGGCGGTGGCCGCCAGCTGGTCCCAACGCATTTTCTTTCTTGGGCGTCCAAGAAAGAAAACGCTTCGCAAAAGAAAGAAGACGCCAAAGGAAACCCTTCGGAAGGGTTTCCTCTGGACTCTTTCCCAAACTGAAGGGCCGCGGCCCCTCAGACACCCCGGGGCTTCTTATGGGCTAGAATTATGCACCGCGCCAAAGGCTCCTTTGTGTAAAGGGAGCTGTCAGCGAAGCTGACTGAGGGATTGTGCAGCAGGCAGTGAAAATTACCG
>CAKUJL010000306.1 GCA_934661715.1 uncultured Oscillospiraceae bacterium
GAGTTCTTCTCCTTCGGCACGAACGACCTGACGCAGATGACCTTCGGCTTCTCCCGCGACGACGCCGGCAAGTTCCTCGCTTCCTACTACGACAACAAGATCTACGAGTCCGATCCGTTCTCCAAGCTCGACCAGGCTGGCGTCGGCCGCCTTGTCAAGATGGCAGCGGAGCTGGGCCGTCAGACCCGCCCGGACATCAAGCTCGGCATCTGCGGCGAACAGGGCGGCGATCCGTCGACCGTCGAGTTCTGCCACAACATCGGCCTGAGCTACGTCTCGTGCAGCCCCTTCCGTGTCCCCATCGCAAGACTCGCCGCCGCCCAGGCCGCGATCAAGGCGAAGAAGTAAGTTCTCTTTCCCGGATACAAAACCCACTCCCGACCAATCGGGGGTGGGTTTTCTCTGTCCGGCGGGCGCTTGCATTTCCTGCTTTTCGATGGTATGATAAATTTATCAAAATCCGTCCCGGGCGGTTTTCGCGGGACGTTAACAGGAGGTACGCCATGCGCTCTGACTGCACAGCCCTTTTGGACGCGATCGGCCGCGCGGAGGAGGTTTTCTGGGTTAACCCGGAGAAGAAGCCCTATCGCGAAGTCGAACAAACGCTTCCCTACTCTGACGCGCAGATCGAAGACGCGGCGGCGCGTCTTGCACGGTTTGCGCCGTTTCTGGAGATCAAATTCCCCGACACGAGAAAAACAAACGGCCTCATCGAGTCCCCTCTTCAGGAAATTGCGCAGATGAAGGCCTGGCTCCGATCGCAGTGCCCGGACATTCCGGAGGGAAAGCTGCTTCTCAAAATGGACAGCCATCTGGCCGCGGCGGGCTCTGTGAAGGCAAGAGGCGGCATTTATGAAATTCTGCACCACGCCGAGACGCTTGCGCTGGCGCACGGAATGCTTAAAGAGGGCGAGAGCTACGCGCGGTTCGCGGACGCTGATTTCCGGGAATTTTTCTCGAAATTTTCGCTGCACGTCGGCTCGACCGGAAATTTAGGCCTCAGCGTCGGCGTCATCGGCGCGGCCTTCGGCTTCAAGACCTGCGTACACATGTCCGCGGACGCCAAGCAGTGGAAAAAGGATTTGCTCCGCAGCCGCGGCGTGGAGGTGCGCGAGTACGCACAGGACTACTCTGCCGCCGTTGCAGCCGGACGGAAGCTTGCCGAGCAGGACGAGACGGCCTATTTTGTCGACGATGAAAAATCGCAGGATCTGTTCCTGGGCTACGCCGTGGCGGCGGGAAGGCTCAAAAAGCAGCTGGACGAGCTGCACATCCCGGTCGACGGCCAGCATCCGCTCGTCGTATACATCCCCTGCGGTGTGGGCGGCGCACCGGGCGGCGTTTGCTACGGGCTCAAGCGGATCTTCGGCGACAACATCGTCTGCCTCTTCGTCGAACCCACACAGGCGCCTTGTATGCTTCTTGCTCTCGGCACGGGAAAAATGGAGCACATTTCGTGCGCGGACGTGGGTCTGAGCGGCAAAACCGCGGCGGATGGACTCGCGGTCGGTCGGGCCTCCGGCCTGGTTTCCCGCGCGATGGAGCATTTGCTTACCGCGGAGGCGACCGTGGAGGACAGAGCCCTTCCGCGCTATCAGCGGGCGCTTTTTGACAGCGAAGAAATTTTCATCGAACCGTCTGCCTGCGCGGGCTTCCACTGCTATGTGCAGCTGGGAAGAGCACTTCGAAATGGCATTTCACCCGATACGCTCCACCCCGCACTTCAAAACGCGGCGCACGTCATCTGGGCCACCGGCGGAAGCCTCGTCCCCGCGTCTGAGCGCGAGGTCATGCTGAACGTCCAGACGACCCCCGAAGACCTCGGCGACGTTCCGCTGATTTTCCAATAACAACGACAAAACGCGCACAGCAGGCTGACCTGCTGTGCGCGTTTTCCTTGTGTAAAGAAAACCACCGGCAAAGCCGGCGGTACCAAAAAGCTTTAGCTATGCATAGAAAAAATATCCTCCTTTGATAAAATGAAGATGGTCTGCCAACCAAGAAC
>CAKUJL010000307.1 GCA_934661715.1 uncultured Oscillospiraceae bacterium
GCCGCTGGCGCTCTTTTTTGATGGCGGCGGAGCGCTCCTTGACGCTGCGGCTGACCTTCACGGCCCCGTCATCTCGCAGGAACCTTCGAATCTCGCCCGCGATCTTCGGGACGGCGTAGGTCGAAAACTGCGTGCCGTAGTGCAGATCAAAGCCCGCGATGGCCTTGAGAAAGCCGAGTGCCCCGAGCTGATAGAGGTCGTCCGCCTCCACGCCCCGGCCAAAATACCGCCGCGCGATCGACCAGATGAGCCCCGCGTTTTCCTCCACGAGCCGCTCACACGCCGCCTTGTCGCCCGCCTGCGCTCTTCTCAAAAGCTCGAGCATCGCCTCCATCACGCTTCGCCCCGCCGGACGATTTTGCGCTTCATATGTACCGTCGTGCCGCGGCCGACGCCGGAGGTCACCTTGAGCTCGGTCATGAAGCTTTCCATGATCGTAAAGCCCATGCCGCTGCGGTCGTCGCCGCCGGTCGAGAACATCGGCGTTCTTGCCTGCGCGATATCCGAAATGCCGCAGCCCTTGTCCTTGACGAGGATGTCCAGCACATTTCCGGGAAGTACCCGGCACTTGAGCGCAATTTCTCCGATGCGGTCGTGATAGGCGTGGACGATGCAGTTGGTCACGGCCTCGGAGACCGCGGTCTTGATATCGCCGAGCTCGTCCAACGTCGGGTCCAGCTGCGCGGCAAAGGCCGCCACGGCGCTTCTGGCAAAGGCTTCGTTTTTGGAGTAGCTCGGAAAGCGCAGCTCCATCTGATTTTCACACTTCATGTGCAAGGCTCCTTTCTTCAATGACCACAATGCGCTCCATTCCGGAGGCCTTCAATACCTTCATCGGCTGCGGCGGCACGTTCTCCACGCGCACCACGCCCCGCAGCTCCCGCATACGCCGGATGGCGTGGATGACGATCGCGATGCCGCTTGAGTCCATGAACGTCACGTCGCGAAAATCCAGCACGCAGACCATCGGCAGATACAGATCGATCTTGTTTCCGATGACGCGCATGGTATCCTTCGCGCTGTGGTGGTCAATGTCGCCCTTGAGCGCGATGGTGAGGCGTTTATCCTGCAAAAAACTTGTCATATTCATTTGCATCACTCCAAGCATAAAAAATGGACACGCACGGAATTTCCATGCGTGTCCATTATACGTTTTTTTCCTTGCGGCTTTGGTCGAAGGAAAGACCGTTTTACTTCTTCAGCCGCTTTTCGCTCTCGATGAGCTGGGCGAGAAGCGCCTGATTCTTGGCAAGCTTCTCCTTCTGGTCGTTTACGACCTTCTCGGGCGCTCTGGAGACGAACGCTTCGTTCGAGAGCTTGCTTTCAAACATCGCGATCTGCTTGAGGCAGTTTTCCTTCTCCTTTGCGATTCTGGCAAGCTCCTTTTCAAAGTCAACAAGCTCGGCAAGGGGCATAAAGAGTCTGGCCGCGTGCGTCGTGACCTCGACAAGGCCGTCATCGTGGGCAGCGCCTGCCGCCGCTTCCATATCGCAGACGGTGACCTTTTCCGCACCCGCGAGGCGCAGGAAGAACGCCTGCCCTGCCTCGAAGACCGCGGGCTCCTGCGCAGCGATGGTGAGGCTGACCTTCTTGCTCATGGGGACATTCATTTCGGCGCGTCTTGCGCGAAGGGCGGTGATGGCCTCGATGATCTTCTCCATGCCGGCTTCTTCGGCAGAGAAGCAGAACGCCTCGTTGTAGACCGGCCATTCGGCAGAAATCAGGAACTTGCCCGCGTGCGGGATCGCCTGCCAGATTTCTTCCGTGATAAACGGCATGAACGGATGCAGAAGCCGTAAGATCTGGTCGAGCACGTATACGAGGACCTTCTGCGCGGCCAGCTTGCTCCGCTCGTTCTCGCTGTAAAGTCTTGTCTTGGTGAGCTCAATATACCAGTCGCAGTAGGTGTCCCAGATGAAGTCGTAGACCTTGCTGGACGCGACGCCGATCTCATACGCGTCGAGATTTGCCGTGACCTCGCGAACGAGCGTGTTGAGCTT
>CAKUJL010000308.1 GCA_934661715.1 uncultured Oscillospiraceae bacterium
CATGTTCGGCACCTCCTTAAATCTTGCCTCCCTGTATGACCGCGTTCTATGGTAAATTTAGGCGACGCCGAAACTACGATGGCGCCAACGCGGCTGAAAAAACGGCATACGTATCCCTTTTTTCGCAGGTGAAGACATCTTATCACAAATGAAGCCGCAGGTCAACCGGAAATTTGAAAAAGACCGGATTTTTTTGCCCGCATTTGCCTTGGAAACGGAAACGTGCTACAATATGAAAAAATACAGGCGGCGCTCTGCCGCGGCAGGAGTAATGAATATGAAAATTATGGCAATTGATCTCGGCGACGCGCGGACGGGCGTGGCCGTTTCGGACGCGCTTGGCATGCTCACGGGCTCGACGAGCGTTATTGAGTCTTGGAACAGGGACAAAACGGCGCAGCTGGTCGCGGAGGCGTACAGAAAATCGGGCGCGGAGCGGCTGGTGATGGGCTTTCCGCGCAATATGGACGGCTCGGAGGGGCCGCGGGCGGACCTTTACCGCGACTTCGCCGCGAAGCTCGAGGAACTTCTGGGCGAAAAAATCGTCTTATGGGATGAGAGAAGAACGACGATCGAGGCCCATCAGATTTTGTCTGACAACAATTACCACGGCAAAAAGCGCAAGAAAACCGTCGATGCCGTGGCCGCGTCCCTCATATTAGAGGGGTATCTTAACTATCTTCGTACGCACAAGGAGTAAGACCCATGTTCACAGGCTACAGCGACAAAACGGTGGATTTCTTCTGGGACATCCGCCTGAATAATTCGCGCGAGTGGTTCCACCCCAGAAAAGCGCAGTTTGACGAATCGATCATGAACCCCACGAAGGAGCTCTCCGCCGAGCTCTACGACTGGCTGGCAGAGCAGTATCCAGAGCAGCACCTGAAGCTGCACATCTCGAAAATTTACCGCGACGCAAGGCGGCTCTTCGGCAGAGGCCCCCTCAAGGACAACATCTGGTTTTCATTCCAGAACGAGATCGACGGCCGGGAAAACGCGCCCTGCCTCTGGTTCGAGCTCGGCTGCGAGGGCTATGGCTACGGCTTCGGCTACTGGAGCCAGCCCGCCGCCGCGGCAAGATTCCGAAGGCTTGCAGATCAAAACCCGAAGGCGCTCGAAAAGCTTGCCAAAAATCTCGACAAACAGGACGTTTTCATGCTGGAGGGCCCCGAGTACGCCAGACCCAAGGGCCACGCGGACGATTCCCTCAATCACTGGTATAACCGCCGGTCGTTTTCGATTTCCTGCCATCGCCCATACGACGCGCTTTCCTATTCGCGTGAGCTTCTGAACACGGTGAAAGAGGGCTACGCGTTTTTGATGCCGTACTATCAGTATTTCGACAAATCCTACCGCATGGCCGATTGAACCGCAGCCTTGGAAGACTTCACAGGGAGGGAAATATGAAAAAACGCATTTCCATGTTCCTTTTGGCAGCGCTTCTGCTCGTGAGCCTCTGCGCCTGCGCAGGAAAGAAGACGCAAAGCGCTTTGGAGCCGTATACCACCGGCTGGGATGGGGCCGTCTATACCGTCACGCCGATCGACAACGACAAGGGCACGATCTCGGACGGGACAAACACCTATTCCTACCAATATGACGCAGCCGGCAGCAGCTACAGCGTGACCTTTACCTATCCCGACGGCGAGACGTACCGGTGTGTAGAAAACGGCGGCACATCCTCCGGCGCGGTGTTTTCCAGCGGATCGTCCAGCCTCGATTTTGACTTTGACAAATACCCCGACGGCATGACGCTCAAGCATGTGCTGGAACGTTCGCCGTCCGCGAAAAACGAGAAAAAGTCCACAAAGAACGTGGGACTGATTCTGGTTTTGCTGTTCGTTGGCGGCATCAACACGGCATTTCCTCAGGCGGCATGGTATCTTGAAACCGGCTGGAAGATCAAAGACGCCGAGCCGTCCGATGCGGCGCTGACGTGGAATCGGGTCGGAGGGGTCGTGGCGCTTATCATAGCGGCG
>CAKUJL010000309.1 GCA_934661715.1 uncultured Oscillospiraceae bacterium
CGCTCAATCACCATCATAAGTGATTGAGCGTTTCGTGCGCAAACTTAATGACATTGCTCATGGAGGGAGCATATCAGCTGGAAGGGGTGCTTACATTATGTACTTAATACACTATGTACTCAATATTTCACTGTTCCGTCGCCGTTGAAGACGGGGAGCTTTTCGAGGTAGACGATGTCGTCGCGCTTCTGTGCGTCGCCCTCGGCCAGAACTGCCATCCGGCCCGCGACCTCGCCGCCGGCCTGCTTGACGAGCTCTTCGAGCGCGTGCAGACTCTCGCCGGTGGAAATGACGTCGTCGACGATGAGGATCTTCTTGCCCTTCATCTTCGCCGCGTCCGCACCCGAGAGGTACAGATCCTGATCGTGCTGCGTCGTAATGGAGCGCACCTGCACGTGGATGGGGTTCGTCAGATAGACCTTCATGCCCTTGCGCGCGACAAAATACTCGCTTGCGCCGGACTGCCGGGCCATTTCATGGATCAGCGGGATGCTCTTGGCCTCGGCCGTGAGCAGATAGTCGTACTCCTTCGGGGCTCTTTTCAGAAGCTCCTTCGCGCAGGCCACGGTGATCTCGGCGTCGCCGAACATGATAAACGCGCCGATGTAAAAATCATCCGCCACCTTGCACAGCGGCAGCTCGCGCTTTACGCCCGCGATGGTCATCGGATATGTCATGCGTATCTCTCCTCGCACTGTATTTTGTCTCACCTAGGGTGTGTTCTTTCAACTGTCGACGCACCCGGACAGCGGGCCTTTTCACGCTGCGCCGCGTCATTTTTCCTTGAAATACGTCAGTATTCCTGCGAAAAAATGTCTTGCTCAGCGCAAAAATTCCTCGCTGCCGGTCACATTGCCAGTTGAAAGAACACATCCTGATCATTATATGCGGCAAGCGTTGGAAAGTCAATTCTTTTTCCGCAATAGCGAACGCTCTGGCCGCGTTTTTGCCGCTGTAGGGTTTCTGAAAAAGCCGGTCGATTTTTGACGCTTCCGAACGCTCTTCCCGCCCGCCGAAAAAGATTCAAAAAATTATTTAGTGCACAAAAATTTTAATTTGTTTTTGTGAATTTCGTCCGCCGCCGCCATCTTGCCTTTTCCTGCCGCTCTTCCTATAATAAAGGCAGAATCGGCAAGGGACATGGGAGCCTCTGCCGCGTGAAAGAAAGGATGGATTTTCCCCATGAGCAACTTTTTCAAGGTGAAGGAACACGGCTCGACCGTGCGCACCGAAATTATGGCCGGTGTGACGACCTTCATGGCGATGGCCTACATTCTGATGGTCAACGCCGGTATGTTCGCAAGCCTCGGCACCGTCTCGTATGGCGCGATTTACATCGCAACGGCGATCTCCGCCGTCATCGGCACGGTCCTCATCGGCCTGCTGTCGAACCTGCCGCTGGCGCAGGCGTCGGGCATGGGCCTGAACGCGTTTTTTGTCTACACCGTCTGCTTCACCTTCGGCCTGAGCTACGCAAACGGCCTCGTGCTCGTTCTGGTCGACGGCATCGTGTTCGTGCTGCTCACCGTCACGGGCCTTCGCAAGATGATCTTCGACGCCATCCCGGCAGCCGTCAAGACGGCCATCTCCGCCGGTATCGGCCTGTTCATCGCGTTCATCGGCCTTCAGAACGCGGGCATCGTCGTTGACGACGGCGCAACGCTCGTAAACCTCGCTTCTTTTAACGTCTTCTCCGGCTCGGCCACGTGGGCCAGCATCTTCCCGATGCTGCTGACGATCATCGCTGTCTTTGCCATCGGCGCGATGTCCAAAAAGCGCGTCAAGGGCGCAGTCCTGTGGGGCATCCTCGGCGGCGCTGTGGCCTACTACGCCATCGGCCTCGCCACGGTTCCGGGCTTCTATGACACGGCAGTCGCGCCCAACCTGACCTCCGACTTCTTCGGCGCGTTCAAGGACTTCGGCACGCAGGCGATCGGCAAGGTCTTCACCGAGGGCTTTGACTTC
>CAKUJL010000310.1 GCA_934661715.1 uncultured Oscillospiraceae bacterium
GGTAGGGAAAGATCGGGCACACCCGCTTTAACGCCCTGCCGCTTAAGGTTAGCCGCCTCGATTTTGTTCCTGCTGCCGCCGTTTGGAATGTGATGAAGAAGTTTAAGCTCCGGCATAGTTCCGGCCGCAAAACCCGCCCATCGGAAAAGAGCTTCCTGCTCCCGCGCTTCGTGCTGTATGCTCATTTTTCCTCCTTAAAAGGGCAGATCGTCATCGTCTGCGGGCTCGTTAAAATTCGAATAGCTCGCATCGGCCGCCTGCGGTGCTTCGTACTGCGGTGCCGAAGGTGCTCCGCCGTAGCTGTCCTTTTTGGCGTCGGCAAAGTCCACTCCGCTTGCGACCACATAAACCGATGTGCGGTTGTTGCCGTCACGGTCTTTGTATTTGGAGGTCTGTATCTGCCCGGTAATGCCAACCCTGGCGCCCTTGACAAAGAATTTGCACACAAACTCGGCCGTGTGCCGCCAGGCCTGTATCTGAATAAAATCGGTGGGATATTCACCGCTCTGATCCTTGTAATCCCGTGCAACGGCAATAGAGAAGTTTACGACCGCCGTGCCGCCTTGGGTATGTCTCATTTCGGGATTTTCGGTAAGTCTGCCGATTAAATTAACACTGTTCATTTGTTCTTTTTCTCCTTTGCTTTTTTGATCTTTTCAAGTGTGCGGTTTATCTTGTAGTTCCGCTCGGTGGCAAGCTCCTTGTCGCCGATATTAAACATAACCTTCAGCTGGTCAATCATTATTTCGGCGTCGGCCATTTCTTCCACAAGGCCGAATATGTTTCCTTTTTTTTGCCGCAGCTTTTTGGTGATCTCTTTTTGAAGCTCGGCCAGCTCCTCCACGGCGACGATCATCTGCGCCTCTTTTCCGAAAGCCTCGATTATTGTTTCAAAGCTTCCTCTGTCCTGTTCTGTCATATACATCCTCCTGTAAGTTCAACCTTATCGGCGTTTGTCCGAATAAGGGTCTTTGTTTTGCTCTCGATAACATCAACCGATTTTCTCAGCTCGTTATAGCGGTCGATCCACAGCACATAAGCGGTTATCCGGTCGCATTTAACGGTTATAAGCTGACCGCCGGTCGAGACCACGGCCGTGACCGGAGATTTCAACCGAATGGCCTTGATTATTTCTTCACTGGTCATTGAACATCTCCTTTACCTCGTCCATATCGTAGGATTTCTTTTTGTTTTCCGGCTCGGCCTTTTTCGAAAAATTGTTTTTCTCCCAAGTACGGACGGCGGCCTTCCAGTCCTTCATTTTGGTTCTGCCGACCATCCACCCGTTAGAGGAGTAGTGATCATACCAATTTCCCGGATCAACACGGTTTTTCCGCTGTTTACAATACTCGGTGACCTGTTCGAGGGTGGGAGGGACAAAGCGTGAGCTTGTCCCCGTAATACTTTTATTTAATTTAATTTGATTTAATATAATTTGTGAGTTTTCGGTGCCTTTAACGGGGTTTTCGGTGCCTTTAACGGGGTTTTCGGTGCCTGAAACTCTTTTTAAGGTGCACTTAACAAGAATACTGCTCGGAATTTCTTCTTCAGAAAAATCAATAAGCCAGTATTCTTCAATGAGTTGTATTGAAGAGCGCTTGTTAAGCATTCTGATATATCGGCGCTGAATACCCGCAGAGGTCAGTACTCCAAACGCTTCAAACACTCCTTTGTCAAAAAAGGAACATCTGATACACCCGTGTACTACTTCGCTTATGTATTCGGGACTTGTCCCACCTCCGATACCGTCCGACATCAGGAGGCAAGCTTGTTTGTCCCACTTAATGAAGTATCCGTTTTTTCGATATATCTCGCATAAGATGTATAAAATAACAGTAACCGATTTAATCCCGAATTCGGCCTTTACCATACGGATTTTATCGTCTTGGAAAAAATCCGTATCAATAGGGAAATACATAACCCCGTCCTTAATGGGACGAGCCAATCACCTTACCCCCTTTCG
>CAKUJL010000311.1 GCA_934661715.1 uncultured Oscillospiraceae bacterium
CGTAGACCTGCTCGAGGTTCACGGTGACGGAATTGTCGGTCGTGAGCTCGTTTGCCACATTGACCGCGCCGATCGCGTCCGACCACCACTGGCCGAAGAAGAGCTGGCCGGAGGTCATGATGGTGCTGTCGTTATACTGGAAGAGGAAGAAGGCGCGCGCCCGCTCCTCGTCGGGAATGTCCCGGACTCTGTCCTGCACCATCGCGTAAACGTCCTCGCTGTAGCTCCGGCAGAGCTCGGCGCGGTCGTTTTCCGGGAAGATCTGCGACAGAAGATCGATCCAGTTGTTGAGCGTCTCGATGCAGTTATACTGCCATTTATTCGCCGAAACCGCCACGGCACTGAAGCCTGCCGCGGTGAGCTTTTCGCCGAGCGCGGGGTTCGACGCGCTGTAGAACACAACATCGGGCGCGAGCTGCATGAGCTCTTCGGTGTTGACGTCGGTGCCGTTCATAAAGCCGGTCTGGGCGCTGAGAATTTCGGGATACAGCTGGGAAAGGAGGCTATTTTGCGCGGCAGACATGCTCGACGGCGCGATGCCGACCAGTTTTTCCGCCGAGTCAAAGAACACGCACAGAACCGACGGCAGGGGCAGAATGTCGCAGACGGCGATGCGCTGCGCGTTTTTGGGGACCTCGACGACGTTGTCGTTGTGGTCGGTGACGGTGATGAAATCGGATTCCGGTTCCACCGTCTCTTCTGGGGCCGCTTCGGGTTCTGCTTCCTTCGCAGGTTCGGCGGGTGCAGCCTCTTCCGTTTTTGCGGGCGCGGCGGGAGCCGGGGTTTGCGTGGCCGCGGGTGCGCAGCCGGCAAGCAGAAGCAGCGCCAGCAGCAGGCAGACGATCGATTTGAAGTGTTTCATGATGATGTTCCTTTCCTGTAAGAAATTTTGAGGCAGCACCGCACAATTCGGCAAGCAGATTCGGCGAGAGATTTTTCGTCAATTCTGCGGTTTGAAAAACGGAGGAATACTGTATGTATTTCCCGCTTTTCAAACCGCAGAATTGGCGGAAAAGATCCGCCGAAGCGCGAAGACGCAATTGCGCGGTGCTGCCTGGGATATGATCTACCAAGTCAGGTATTTGCTTACGATTTTCATTCAGACGTGCGCGGCGAGATTCGGAATGTCCTTCCGATAGCACCGGCCCGAGAACGCCTCGTGCGGCAGCGCGTAAAATGCGCTCTTCGCCGGAACGATGGGCTTATACAGGGGATCTGCGATCACGCGCTTTGCGACCCGGAGCGCGGCTTCCATGTCCGCTTCGTCCTCGATTTGCAGGTCACACGGGCCGAGAATGCCGGCAGGGGCCTCCACGGGGCAGATGACCTTCGCCTTGACGCCGTATCCCACGGCCAGCGCCGCGGCAAGCGACTTTGCCGTCACACTCTCGCCGATGATGACGGTGTCGGGCGCGTCGGGCGTGAACGAGGATAAGACATCCACGGTTTCCCCCGTGCGGATGCTGCGTCCAAGCGCGTCAAAAAGATACGGCGAAAAAAAGTCTCCGAACGGCGCACCCACGACATAGGGCGTTCCGAACGCCGCCTTGAGATATTCCGCCGCGGGAAGACCCACGGACGAAACAACAAGGTTCACCTCCGCCGCGGACGCTTTCTCGATCGCGGAAATTTCACTTCCCATCGCGAAAACGCTCTGCACGGTGAAGCCCGCGTCCTGAAGTCTGTGCGCCATTTCCTGCACAGTGCCGTTCACGGAAAAATCGAGCGGCGTCGCGCCGAGAATATTGACGGCGTTTGGCTTCCGGTCTGCTTTTTTCGTGATGAACCGCTCCGCGTAGAGCCGAAGCGCCTGCCCCGCCCCGGAGACGTAGGTTCCGATGCCGTTACTTGGCACGGCGAAGGACGGGAGCTTCGTTTTTCGCTCGACCTCCCGCGCGATGGCGGGAAGATCGCAGCCCGTGATCATCGGAATCGGCGTTCCGGCCAGCGCGATAAAGCGGG
>CAKUJL010000312.1 GCA_934661715.1 uncultured Oscillospiraceae bacterium
GTGCAGCAGCATGTCAAACGAGCGCTGCAAAAAGGTCGAGTAAATGGCCGCCGCCGGAATGAGCCCCTGCTTTGCCATGCCGCAGGCCATCGAAACGGCGTGCTCCTCGGCAATTCCGGTGTCAAAGAAGCGGCTGGGATACGTCTTGGCAAAGCCGGTCAGACCCGTGCCGTCGCGCATGGCGGCGGTGATGGCGCAGACCTTCGGGTTTTCGGCGGCAAGCTCTGTGAGCGTTTGGCCGAACACGTCGGAAAAGCAGGGCTTGTGGGTCTTGCTTGCGCCGAGCGCCGGGTCGAATTTCCCCACGCCGTGATACGCCGCCGGCATTTTCTCCGCCCGCGTATAGCCCTTGCCCTTTTTCGTGATCAGGTGCAGCAGCACCGGCTCGTGCAGGGCTTTGGCGATCTTCAGCAGCTCTTCGACCTTTTGCAGATCGTGCCCGTCGACGGGGCCGAGATACGTAAAGCCGAGGCTGTCGAACAGATTCGCGCCCAGGACGCTGCGCCGGAGCCGCTCTTTCAATTTGTGGGTAAAATCGTAGAGCTTCCTGCCGCCGGGAATTCTGGCCGTAAAGGCGCGGTAGCGCAGCTTGAAGCCGAGATAGCCGGGCTGAAGCCGCACACGCGCCAGATGCCGCGAGATCGCGCCGACGTTCGGCGTGATGGACATGCCGTTATCGTTCAGGATCACGATGAGCGGTTCCCGGCTGGCCCCCGCGTTATTGAGCCCCTCATAGGCAAGGCCGCCCGTGAGCGCCCCGTCTCCTACGAGCGCGAGGACGCTGTAGTCCTCCTTCTGAAGCGTTCTGGCCCGCGCCATGCCGAGCGCAACGGAGACAGCATTGGACGCGTGCCCCGCGATGAAGGCGTCGGTATTGCTCTCTTCGGGGCTCGGAAAGCCGGACATGCCGCCGAATGTTCGAAGATCGTCGAAGCCGTCCGCTCTTCCGGTCAGAAGCTTATGGACATAGCTCTGGTGGCCGACGTCAAAGACGAGACGGTCCTTTTCGGTGTCGAACACGCGCTCGATGGCAAGCGTGAGCTCCACAACGCCGAGATTCGACGCCAGATGTCCGCCGGTCCTGCTGACATGGCGGATCAGAAAATCCCGGATCTCCCGGCAGAGCTGGCCCTGCTCGGCCTCGGAAAGGCCCAACAGGTCGGCCCTGGAATGTATTCTCTCTAAAATCATGCGCACCTCTTACTTTCCGTGTTCAGTGTTTTTTCCTGAGATGCAGCTTTTGCGGGATCGTATGGAAAAAATGCAGAATGGTCGCCGCCGTCCGAACGACGGTCGTGCTCGAGTCGATGGCAAAAGACTTGCCGCAGGCCTTTCCGCCGACGGTGAGTCCCGCGGCCAGCGCCGACATGGAAAGCGTGATGAAAAGTTCTTTTGTACTCGGGTGCATCGCCCAGAGCCGCGCCGCGATCGTCGCCGCCGCAGAGCCCGAAATGACGCCGCAGATATCGCCGATGACGTCGTTGCAGAACGAGGACACGCGCCCGGCGTTCCGGATGAGCTTCAAGGCTTCCGCCGCCTCGGGGACCTTTCGCGAGGCCATCGAGTGAAACGGCTTTTCGTCCGCCGCCGTCACGGCCACGCCGATGATATCAAACACAATGCCGATGGCAATGATGCAGATCAGAATCACAAACGACACCGCAAGCGTCGCGCTCGACAGAAGATTCGTCGACACAAGACTCATCAGCGCCGAAATGCACACGGTGATCGCAAAAATCGTCACGATCCAGCGCCAGTCCGGCCCGGATTTTTTCTGTGCTGCCAAAGCGTTATTCTCCAATCCAAAACCCTGAAATTACAGGGCTCTCATTACGTTCAAATTCTCTTAGGAAGCTCGGAAGTAGGGGCGGACGCCTCTGTCCGCCCTTCGGCACTACGAATTTGCCGCAGATTTCCGCGTTTCGGTGTTGCAATTTGCCGGGCGGGCAG
>CAKUJL010000313.1 GCA_934661715.1 uncultured Oscillospiraceae bacterium
ATACCCGTCCTCCATTCTCTGCGTGACCCAGCAGGTTCTGACGCGCGAGAGCGCCTCCGTCGCGTCGCTGTATGCTACGCCGCTGTCTTTCAGAAGAAGCCGGAGCAGCTGATCGTATGAGACGGAGACCTCCTCAAGCTCGTACCCGCACGCCAGAAAATCCGTGCCGCGGTCGCTTCTGTAAATGTGATGATCCGAAGAGAGCGCAAAGGTGGGGTAATCGTCGGGCCTGACGGTTTTTGGGAAGCCATAGTCAAACTGCGGCGCGGCGTGGAGCAGCTTGTCGACTACATATCGCTGGCCGAAGATCGCTTCCTTGGGATAGGGATTCACGAGCAGCCCAGCGCCAAGAACGACCGCGAGAACCAGAACTGCCGCGCAGACGATCTTCGCGGGCTTTTTCCAGCTTAAAACGCGTTTGATGCGCGTTGCGGGCTCGGGTTCGCTGAACGCCGGAAGCGGGAAGAGGGGAGGCTGCCCCGAGAGGCGAAGAAGCGTTTCTGCGTAATCGCACCGCTCCTCGCCGGAAAGCGCCGCCGTGACCGTCTCGTCGCACGCCAGCTCCACATCGCGGCAGAAAAGCGCGAAGCAAAGCCAGACGAGCGGGTCGAACCAATGAAGACACAAACAGAAATAAGCCAGCAGCTTCCACACGTGGTCCAGCCTTTTAATGTGCGTCCGTTCGTGCAGCAGAACGAACCGCCGCTGTGCCTCGCCGAGCCCTTCGGGAAGGTAAATGTCGGGCCGGAACAGGCCGAGGACGAACGCGCCGGAGAGCTTATCTGAGACATACACACCGGGCGAAATTTCCACCGCGTCCCGAAGCTTTTTTCGCAGGCGATAGAGCTTCAGAAGCTGCGCCAGAAAAAGCGCCGCCGCGCCGATGACCCAGAGATACGGCAGAAGATCGAATGCGAGGCTGCCCCACTGCCGCGCGGTAAAGGCCCGCTCTGTGCCGCTTGAAACGTTGGGGTGCTCCATCGACCACGACAGGCTGGAAAGCTCGCCGGTCTCGGAAATGTGTTCGACCTCGCTCGACAAAACGCTTGCCGGTTCCGGCACGAGCGAGACGGGCGCTTCGAGCCGCACCGGAACGAGAAGGCGCAGACAGACGATCAGCCACAGGAAGATCGTCAGCCGCTTCGGCGCTTTTTTGAGCACCAGCCGCGCGAGGCTCACCGCCGCCATCACAAAAACGGCCAGTACCTCGCAGGAAAGAACGGTTCGGAAGAGCGTCGTCATAGCTTCCTCCTTGCCTCGTCGATGAGCGATTGCAGGCTCTCGCACTGCTCCTTTGTCAGCGTCTTTTCGCGGGTGAACGCGGCGAGAAACGCCGGAAGGGAACCGCCGAAGCTTTCCTGCACAAAGCCGCGGCTCTGCCTGGCCAGATAGTCCTCCTTCGATAGACGCACCGTGACCGTGCCGCCTTCGTTTTCAAACAGCCCCTTTTCACAAAGCCGCCGGAGCACTGTGTACGTTGTGGACTTTTTCCAGCCGAACGCACCCGATGCCAGCTTCACGAGCGCGCCGGATGAGACAGGCGCATTTTCCCACACGAGCTCTGCAAATTTCAGCTCTGCCGAGCCGGGCGTCAATTCCAGCATATTGGGCCTCCTTTCTATGGTTTACAAACTGTAGACTTCTATTTTGAGTTTACATGATGTAGACCAAAATGTCAAGCAAAAATCCCCGCCTGTTTACAGACGGGGACTTCGGGTGTATTCTTCCAACTGGCGATGTGACCGGCAGCGAGAAATTTTCGTGCTGGGCAAGCCATTTTTCCGCAGGAATACTTTGCGTATTTCAAGGGAAAATGGCGCGGCCCGGCGCGGAAAGGGCCGCTGCCCGGGCGCGTTGACAGCTGGAAGAAGACACCCAAACTAAAATGTGACGGTGATCGTTGTGCCCTTACCGGGCTGGCTTTTGAGATCTAACCTTGCATTGTGG
>CAKUJL010000314.1 GCA_934661715.1 uncultured Oscillospiraceae bacterium
GGAAAACAGCGCAAGGTGCCTGTACTCGCTCATTTTCTCCTTGAGCCGCGCCTATCAGCACAGACTTCTTGGAAACGATGCCGAGCTTCCCAAAAAAATCGCCGCGGCGATCGAAAGCACGCCCAACCTCTTCCCGCCGAAGGCCATGGTCGCGTGCCAGGGTGTGGAGGGCGCGTATTCGCAGCTGGCGTGTGAAAAGCTCTTTGCCGCGCCCAATATCCTCTATTTTTCGAACTTTGAGGCCGTCTTCTCCGCGATCGAGAAGGGTCTTTGCCAGTACGGCATCATTCCGCTGGAAAACAGCACCGCGGGCTCTGTGAACAAGGTCTACGATCTCATGCTCCAGCACGAGTTCTCCATCGTCCGCAGCACGCGGCTCAAGGTCGACCACAGCCTTCTCGTGCGTCCCGGCACGAAGCTGGAGGACATCCGCGAAATATACTCCCACGAGCAGGCCATCGGCCAGTGTCAGGACTTTTTGAAACAGCTTCCAAACGTGCAGATCATCCGCTGCGAAAACACGGCGGCTGCGGCAAAATTTGTCGCGGAGTCCGGAAGAAATGATATTGCCGCGCTGGCTTCGCGCACGTGCGGGGCGCTTTACGGTCTTGTTTCTCTGCGCGACGGCGTGCAGGACCAGGGCAACAACTACACACGCTTCATCTGCATCAGCAAAAATCTCGAGATCTATCCGGGCGCGGACCGCACGAGCCTTCGCATGGTGCTGGCGCACAAGCCGGGCTCTTTATATCAGGTTCTGTCCCTTTTCAACGCGCTTGGCATCAACCTCAATAAATTGGAGAGCCGCCCGATCCCCGAGCGCGATTTTGAGTTCGCATTCTATTTCGATCTCGAGACATCCATCTACTCCCCCGACTTTTTGCAGCTCATGGCGGAGCTTCCCGGCATCTGCGAACAGTTCTCGTACCTTGGAAGCTACAGTGAGGTGATCTGAATGCTGCGCTGCGGACTTCTCGGAAGAAAGCTATCGCACAGCTATTCTCCGCAAATTCACAAGGAGCTGGCCGGTTACGAGTATAAGCTCTACGAAAAAGAGCCGGAAGAGCTGGAAGCCTTCCTGCGCTCAGGGGCCTTCGACGGTCTGAACGTCACGATCCCCTACAAAAAGGCGGTCATGCCGATTCTCGACGAAATTTCGCCCGAAGCCGCCGCCATCGGAAGCGTCAACACGATTGTCAGCCGCGATGGAAAACTCACGGGCTATAACACCGACGCGTTCGGCTTTACGTGGATGCTTCAAAAAAGCGGCGTCGAGGTGCGGGGCAAAAAGGCGCTCGTCTTCGGCTCCGGCGGCGCGTCGGTGACGGTGCAGTACGTGCTGAAGTCGCTTGGCGCAGAGCCGGTCGTCGTCATTTCGCGCTCGGGCGAGAACAATTACGAGAATTTAGAGAAACACCGCGACGCGAAGATTCTCGTCAACGCAACGCCCGTCGGCATGTATCCCGGAAACGGCGAAAGCCCGGTCGACCTCTCGGTATTTGACGCGGTGGACGGCGTTCTCGACGCGGTGTATAACCCGGCCAGAACGGCGCTGATGCTCCAGGCCGAGGCGCTTGGCATCCGGCACGCAAGCGGGCTTTCGATGCTCGTCGCGCAGGCGAAAAAAGCGTGCGAGTATTTCACCGGAAGCCCGGTTTCGGACGCGGAAATTGACCGTATTGAAAAGCTCTTATCCAGCCAGATGGAAAACATTATCCTCATCGGCATGCCCGGCTGCGGCAAAAGCTCGGTCGGACGTGCCCTTGCCGAAAAGCTAGGCCGTCCGTTTATCGACGCGGACACGGAGATCGTCAAAAGAGCCGGCTGCACCATTCCCGAAATTTTCGCGAAAAGCGGCGAACCTGGCTTCCGGAAGATCGAATCGGCGGTTTTGGCCGATCTCGGCAAGCTGTCCGGGCACGTTCTGGCCACCGGCGGCG
>CAKUJL010000315.1 GCA_934661715.1 uncultured Oscillospiraceae bacterium
GCGATGACGGCCAAGGGCTACTCGCGCGAGGAGCTATTGGAGGCGGGGCTCACCGTGACGGGCAAAAACGGCGGCATGTATGACCGCTTCCGAAACCGCCTCATGTTTCCCATCATCGACATCCGCGGCAACATCATCGGCTTCGGCGGCCGGGTCATGGACGACTCGACGCCAAAATACTTAAACTCGCCGGAGACATTGATCTTCAACAAGCGGAAAAATCTCTTCGCCCTCAACATCGCGCGAAAGAGCAAGCAGGGAAGGATCATCCTCACCGAGGGCTACATGGACGCGATCTCTCTTCACCAGTACGGCTTTGACTGCGCGGTGGCCTCGCTCGGAACATCCTTAACAGAAGAGCACGCGAACATTCTCGCCAAATACACCGATCAGGTCGTCCTCACCTACGACGGCGACGAGGCAGGTCAGAACGCCACGCGCCGCGCCATCCCGATGCTCGAAAAAATCGGCATTCAGGTAAAGGTCCTGCGGATGCAGGGCGCGAAGGACCCGGACGAGTATTTGAAAAAATACGGTGCGGACCGCTTCAGCCTGCTGCTCGACCAGTCGGAAAATCAGGCGGAGTACAGGCTCGAGAGCCTGAAGCGCAGGTTTGATCTGTCGCAGGACGAGCAGCGCGTGCAGTTTTTGCAGCAGGCGGCAGGGCTTGTTTCGAGCTTCCCCAGCGCTGTGCAGCGCGAGGTCTACGGGGCCAGAGCCGCCGAGGCCGCCGGGATTTCCCCGCAGGCGATGAAATTAGAGGTCGACAAGGCCTATAAAAAGCGCCGCCGGCAGGAGGAAAAAAAGCAGCTCTCGCAGGACCTCTCCCCCGCCCGAAAGCTTCAGCCGCTTGCGCAGGGCATCCGGTACGACAACGTCCGCTCGGCGATGGCCGAAGAGGGGCTTTTGCGGCAGATTTTGAAAGAGCCCGAGCTTCTGCGGGACATTTCCTTGAAGCCCGAGCAGTTTTCCTCTCCCCTGCTGGCAAGAGCCTATAGCGCGTTCCGCCGGCAGCACGAGGCGGGACAGGCCGTCGGGCTCTCCGGGCTCGGCGAGGAATTTACGCCGCAGGAAATGTCGCATTTGTCTCAGGTCGCCCAGCGGCGCGACACGACGCTTTCCGAGCAGGCGCTCAAGGACTATATCCGCATCATCACCGAAGAGAACGCACGCGCCAATCTGTCGGGGCCGGACGCCCTTTTACAGCTGGCGCAGCGCAAAAAACAAATGGAACACGGAGGTTAGACGATGACGAAAGCACTGGAACTGTTAGGGAAAATGGATCTGACCGAAGAAAACCGCGCGAAATTGCAGGCCCTTCTCGTTGAGGCGAAGAAGACCGGCAAGGTCGCGTCCAAAACGCTCGTCGAAACGCTCGACGCCGTGGACGCGACGGAGGAACAGACGGAGAAATTCTACGATGTTCTCGAGGCCGCGGGCGTGGAGATCGACGTGTCGGACGTTCTGGATCTCATCGGCACCGCCGATATGGAAAACCCGACCTTAAGCGAAATGCAGGCCATCGAAGACGAGGGCCTTGACGTTCAGAATGACAATTTTGAAGAGCTCGACGACTCGAATGTCAAGCTGGACGATCCCATCCGGATGTATCTCAAGGAGATCGGCAAAATCAAGCTCCTGACGCCGGAAGAAGAGCTCGAGGTCGCGAAAAAGATGGCCGAGGGCACCGAGGAAGAGCAGGCTGCCGCGAGAAAAAGGATGTCGGAGGCCAACCTCCGCCTCGTCGTGTCGATCGCCAAGCGCTATGTCGGCCGCGGAATGCAGCTTTTAGACCTCATTCAGGAGGGCAATCTCGGGCTTATGAAGGCGGTCGAAAAGTTCGACTACACGAAGGGCTATAAATTCTCGACCTATGCCACCTGGTGGATCCGGCAGTCCATCACAAGAGCCATCGCCGACCAGGCAAGGAC
>CAKUJL010000316.1 GCA_934661715.1 uncultured Oscillospiraceae bacterium
CGCTCCGCGCCGGAATCGGTATCACCTCCCATTCCGCGCATCCCCGCGCACCCATATGCAGCGGCGGCACTGTGCGCCATCGCGTCGGCCGCGGCGGTGCAGGAGAGCTGGCACCTCTTTGGCCGGAACCTTTCCGCGCGGCGCAGCGTCTAATGTGCTGTTCTCGAAAAGCAAAAGGGACGTGTAAGGAGGAAACGGCGATGCAATTGCGAACGAAGCGGCTTTTCCTGCGGGAACTTAGATCTGACGATTTTGACGCGCTCTACGCGGTTCTGGCGGATTCGGATATCCTGCGGCACGATCCGTATACGTTCGACGAGGCGAGAGTCCGGGGCTGGATCACCAAAAATATCGAGCGGTACCGCGCCTTTGGCTTCGGCCTTTGGGCGGTCTGCCTGTGCGAAACGGGCGAAGTGATCGGTGACTGCGGGCTTACGATGCAGAACGTGAACGGCGCGATCTTACCCGAGATCGGCTATCACATCGCAAGGGCGCACCGGCGGCAGGGCTATGCCAGAGAGGCGGCGCAGGCTGTGCGCGACTGGACGTTCACCCACACGCCGTTTGGGGTGGATTCGTACATGAAGCGGGATAATCTTGCCTCCATCGCCACGGCCCGCGCAAACGGCATGACGATTGCGGACGAATTTACAGACAGCGAAGGCGAACAGACGCTCGTCTATGCGATCAGCCGCAAGGAATGGGAACTGCGGCAAAAAGGAGAGACAAAGCAATGAAACTACGGCGAGTCGTACCGGCGCTGCTGGCGGCGCTTTTGCTGCTGACCGGCTGCGCGGGGACACCAAAAACCATGAAGTCTGTCACGAAAAACGGCGTGACGATCTATGACGGCGCGGAGGCGCGGCAATTTACTGTCGCGGAAGGCGAAGCGCGGGAGCTGCGCATCGTGGTAAACCGGCTCGATGGGAGTCTTTCCATCACCGTCGTGCGCGAAGAAACCGGCGAACCCGTCTACCGCGGCACGGACATTCCGGCGTCCTCGTTTACCGTCGCGCTGGATGCACCGGGCACCTATCGCGCGGAAATTTCGGCAGAAAACTTTCAGGGAAGCTATGACGTTTCCATCACGGAACAAGGAGAACCAAAGTGAAAAAACAAAAACTGAAATGCACGATCCTCACACTCACGGCGGCGCTGCTGCTTCTCACGGGCTGCACAAAGCTTGACGCGCCCGTCGGCGCCGCGCCCGCGGTGACGCCCGAACAGACGCAGACGTCTCCGGCGGAACCGGCAGAACCGAAGACAGAACAGAAGCCGGTTGCTGCCGCACCCGCGGAAGAAGCCAAGCCTGAAGAACCCGCCGCGCCGGAGAGAACGCTTTCTTACACGATGCTGCTCGGCGGCAAGGAGCAGACCGTCTATCTGGATGTTGACGACGGCGATATTCTTTTCTGGGACAGCGCGTCGGGCGGCAGCATGGTCGCCGCGGCAAAATTCCCGCAGCAGCTTCCCGGCGCGAAAGAGGCTCTGAAGAGCTGCGATTTTGAAGATTTGGACGGCGACGGCAACAGCGAGCTGACCGCGGAGTTTGCCTTCCAAGACGGGAAGACGGCAAGCCTTGTCTGGTTCTACGTTGACGCGGGGTTTGTTTATAATGAGGAATTTTCGGTTTTACCAGGGGAGGTTGGAGCCCGAGGCGAAGAGTAAAAGGGGAGGGCGACTTCCTGACCGTGGCCCAGGGGCCAGTTTTTTCTGGCAGAAGCCTGCCAGACTGCCCTAACGCATTTTCTTTCTTGCTCGTGCAAGAAAGAAAACGCTTTGCAAAAGAAAGAAAACGCCAAAGGAAACCCTTCGGAAGGGTTTCCTCTGGACTCTTTCCCAAACAGAGGGGCCGCGGCCCCTCAGACTCCATGAGGCTTTCAAATGGGTAGAATGAAGCACCGCGCCCAACGCCTTCCCCC
>CAKUJL010000317.1 GCA_934661715.1 uncultured Oscillospiraceae bacterium
GAGCGGGTGACGGGAATCGAACCCGCGTCCCCAGCTTGGAAGGCTGGTGCCCTGGCCGTTGTGCTACACCCGCAGGCGCACTGACATAATCAGCCTAAAAATAGTACCATACGAACCGCGTTCTGTCAAGCCCTCCGCAAAAACTTTTCTGCGCCTCATTGCGCTTTTTCGCCCGGCCGGCTCGGGGCTGCGCCGAACTGCCGGCGGTAGGCCCGGGAAAACGCCGAATAATCGCCGAAGCCGCTCAAAGCCGCCGCCTCCATCACCGGCGTTCCGTCCGCGATGAGCTCCCGCGCCAGCATCAGCCGCTTTCCGACCAGATACGCGTGGATCGTGTAGCCCGTCTGGGCGCGGAAGCGGCGCATCATGTGGTACTTACTGATATAAAACTTCGCAGCCAGATCGTCAATGGATATATTCTCTGTCGGATTGTGTGACAGATACTGCAAAATCGCCGCGATCTTCTCGTCGCACGCGCTGGCTCCGGCAAAGACCAGCTCGTCCGACTGTGTGATGCGCGTGAGCTCGATGAGAAAGGTAAAAAGCAGCGACTGCGCCAGAAGCGGCTGCGCAAAGCCCGGCTGTGTCAGCGCCCGCTCGAGATGCAAAAGCGCCGTCAGCAGCGCCGAGCTGCGCGAGCCCGTGCGCACGACAAAGCGGAACGACTCCGCCGCCTGCAAAAAGCACGTCTCCAGCCCCGCCTCCGCCGCGTCCGCCTTCCGGAGAAAATCCGGTGAAAGATACAGGATCATCCGGTCATACGCCGCGCCGGGGGCCAGCTCCGGCCGGTGGATGCTGCCCTGCGGCACGAGGATGATATCGCCGGGCTCCAACACGTAGCTGCGGCCCTCGATGCCGTAGCTTGCGGCGCTGCCGCCGAGGTAGACGCAGATTTTATGGAACGCGTGATAGTGCCAGTCGACGGGCTCTCGAATTTCGCTCGTCAGATGAAACAGGTGAAAATCCTCGTGCAGATACCCGCGCTGCTCATAGCCCGGCTGTTCCATGCGCCTTGCCTCCCCTTTTTGTGTTTCCAACATTTTAGCACACCCCGCGAAATCCTGCAAGCGCTCCCTCTGCTTGACTTCCCGCATCGCTTCTGGCATAATAGAAAAAACATATGGGAAGGTCTGAATCGATCAACAAGAGCGGTCAGCGAGAGATTTTTCGTCAAGGCAAGGTTTGGAAACGCAGGAAGGCTTTGTGTGCTCGTAAAGGGTATGCCCGCATCCGTAAGGCTCCTTTGTCGCCAACGGCTGCGACACCTTTCAAGTTTCCGAACCGCGGCATTGGCGGAAAAGATCCGCTGTCCGCCGCAGGTGATCGGTTCAGAGCTTCCCACAAGAAATGAGGTTTTAGTTTGAACACCCTGCGAAGTCTGGGGCTTTCTGTTCGCGGCGTGCTGGTCTCCATTTTCGCGAGCGCGTTTCTGGCCTTCGGGCTTTACAATGTGCATTCGCTTTCCGGCGTGACGGAAGGCGGCGTTCTGGGGCTGACGCTTTTGCTGGAGCACTGGTTCTCGATCTCCCCGTCCGTCTCGGGCGCGGTTTTGAACGTTCTGTGCTACGGGCTCGGCTGGAAGCTGCTGGGCCGGAAATTTCTCGCGTACTCGTTTTTGTCTATGGCGGGCTTTTCTCTGAGCTACAAGCTCTATGAGCAGTTCCCGCCGCTTTTCCCGGAAATTGCAAATTACCCGCTTCTGGCGGCACTCATTGGCGCGATTTTTGTCGGCGTGGGCGCGGGACTGTGCGTGCGGGTCGGGGGCGCTCCGGGCGGAGACGACGCGCTGGCGATGAGCGTGTCGCACGTGACCGGCTGGAGTATCGAACGAGTCTATCTGCTTTCCGATCTCATCGTGCTCCTGCTCTCCTTGAGCTACATCCCTGTAAAACGCATCGGCTTTTCCCTGCTCACAGTCAT
>CAKUJL010000318.1 GCA_934661715.1 uncultured Oscillospiraceae bacterium
CTTTGGAAAAATTATTTTCGTCCCGCGCAGTGGCGAAGCGGCTTCGGATATGGTATACTGATAAATGAAAAGGGAAGCAGCCGTTCTGCATTTGGCGCGTGGAGGAAAAGCACGATGAAAAAACGACTCGTTCCGGTCATTCTTGCGCTGCTGGCGGTGCTGCTGGCCGCGTATCTGATCGTGCCGAACTGGATTTTGGCGAAGCCCCGCGAAGCGCTGATCGAACAGGTGCGCACGCAGCTGCAAACCGATTGGAAGAGCTCTGGCGTTTCCTTCACCGGAGAGGGCGCGTATCTTGGCCAGACGGTTTTGTGGTTCATGATCGAAACGCCGGAGAAAACGCAGTATGAGGCCGCCGTCTGCCGCGTGCTCGATAACGGGCGGTACCGCCTGACGAAGCTGGAGACGCCGAGCGTCTACTGCACCGGCATCGTTTCGTATCTTGCGGTATACCTGATCAACAATCCGGACTGCCGCGCGATCATCACAAAAGACAACAACTCCGCGCAGGAGATCAGAATCGACCTCTCGCCGGAGCAGTTGCCGTATGTATATACTGTTGACCCGCCGTTTTCGTCGAGCACAGTCGGCTTTTATGACGCGGCGGGAGAGGAAATGCAGTTCCGATAATTTGAACTGGGAGGTGGGCGTATGTATCCGAAGCGAAAGGCGAAAAGTGACCGCGAACGGTTTCTGGACGCGTTCAAAAAGAAGGTAGGCTGCACGCCGGAGGTCTATGTGCGGCGGAAGCTGGCTTCCAGCATGAACGAGACGGAGCTTTCCAAGCTCTACGACATGCTGGCCATCGAGATCGCCAGACGCGCCTCGTGCACGGCCATCCGTTACGCGGACGTTCTCAAAACACCGGAGCCAAAAGAGGCGCACAAAAAAATAGCGGCAAGCTTCCGCGTGCCGACGTGTGAAAAATGCGGGGCGAACATGGTCCTTCGCACGGGCCAGTCGGGGCCGCGCAAGGGCAAAAAGTTCTGGGGCTGCTCCAATTACCCCGCCTGCCGCTGGACAAAAAACATCGAAGAGAAGAACGTATGAAAAATCTGAAGCTGATCATTTCCTACGACGGCTCGCGCTACTATGGCTGGGAGCGCCAGCCGGGACGGGACACCATTCAGGGAAAGCTCGAGTCGGTCCTCAGCCGGATGGCGGGCATGGACGTGAATGTCATCGGCGCAGGCCGGACAGACGCGGGCGTGCATGCAAGAGCGATGACCGCCAACTGCTATCTGGAGACCGACATGCAGCCGGACGAGATCCGCAGCTACATGAACCATTACCTCCCCGACGATATCTGCGTGAACGAGGTAAAATTCGCCGCCGACCGCTTCCACGCGCGATACCGCGCCGTCGGAAAGCTCTACACCTACACCTGCTATGTGGGAGATACCAAGCCCGTCTTCAACCGCAAATACGTCACGACGCTCGACTACGTGCCGGATCTGACCGCGATGCAGCAGGCTGCGGAAATTCTCGTGGGCGAGCACGATTTCAAGAGCTTCTGCTCGAACCCGCAGATGAAAAAATCGACGGTTCGCATCGTCGACTCGATCGAGATCGTCCGCAAAAAGGACTACATCTATTTTAACTTCCACGGCACGGGCTTTTTGCAGAACATGGTGCGCATTCTGGTCGGAACGCTTCTGGAGGTCGGACAGGGAAAACGCACGGTCGAGAGCGTGCGCGAAGCGCTGGAGGCCCTGGACCGCACCAAAGCCGGCTATACCGCCCCACCGCAGGGCTTGTGTCTGATGCGGGTAGATTATTAAAAAGCGCAGCCTCCCAAAGCTTTGGGAGGCTGCGTTTTTGCGCAGGCGATTGCAAACCGGAATTTATATAATTGGTGTGCCTATGTGCTTATCTATTCTCCATTGTGGAGGATTTCCATCATCAGCCCAGTATT
>CAKUJL010000319.1 GCA_934661715.1 uncultured Oscillospiraceae bacterium
GAGATTTTCATATTTCGGGCGTTTTTCTGCGGGCGGACAGAGTCGTCCGCCCCTACGGTTCTTCCTATACTGCATCAAAAAGCAGTCCTTCGGGGCTGTTTTTTACTTGACAAATGATACCCATGTGGGTATAGTATACCTATACCCCATCGTGTATAGAATCGAGGCGTACTATGAAAAAGCTTATGGAAAAGCTCGAGCAGCTTCTCGAGCTCGGCGGCATCAAAAAGGACATCGCGTTTCTGGCGGTCTCCGGCGCTGCCATCGTTTGCAGCCTGCTCAAATGGAGCCCGTTTCCCTTTGACATGGCGTGGGTCGCGATCGTGCTGTGCGGCCTGCCGATCATTCTGGAGGCCATCATCGGCCTTGTGACCGCGTTCGACATCAAGGCGGACGTTCTCGTGTCGCTGGCGCTGATCGCGTCGGTGTGCATCGGAGAGGACTTTGCCGCCGGTGAGGTCGCGTTCATCATGCAGCTGGGCGGACTTCTCGAAGAGCTGACCGTCGCAAAGGCCCGCGCGGGCATCGAAAAGCTCATCCATTTAACGCCGCGGACGGCCCGCGTGCTGCGTGACGGCAAGGAAGAAATCATCCCGGCCGAGCAGGTCCGAATCGGCGAGCGCATCCGCGTTCTGCCCGGCGAGACCGTTCCCGTCGACGGCGTGATTCTCTCTGGCCAGACCTCCATCAATCAGGCGGTCATGACGGGAGAGTCCCTTCCCGTGGACAAAACCGCGGGCGACACGGTCTCGTCCGGCACGGTCAACCAGTTCGGCGCGTTCGAAATGGAGGCCACCAAGGTCGGCGAGGACAGCTCCATCCAGCGCATGATCCGGCTCGTGCAGTCGGCGGACGCAGGAAAAGCGAAGATCGTCGGCGTGGCGGACCGGTGGGCGACCTGGATCGTGGTCATCGCCCTCTCCGCCGCGGCGCTCACGTGGCTCATCACGGGGCAAATCATCCGCGCGGTGACGATCCTCGTCGTTTTCTGCCCGTGCGCCCTTGTGCTTGCAACGCCGACCGCCATCATGGCCGCCATCGGCAACGCGACGAAGCACGGCTTTCTCGTGCGTGAAGGCGACGCCCTTGAGCGCCTTGCCAAAGCGAAGATCATCGCCTTTGACAAAACCGGCACGCTGACCTACGGCACGCCCGAGGTCGTCTCCGCAGAAAGCGTTTCGGACGCTGTTTCCAAAGAAGAGGTCTACCGCCTCGCGGCAGCCGCCGAGCAGTTCTCCGAGCACCCGCTGGGAAAGGCCATCGTCCGCTGCTGCAAAAAAACCGGCGCTTCGCTTCCCGCGGCGGAAAAGTTCCGGATGCTTCCCGGACGCGGCGTCTGCGCGGTGGTCGAAGGGAAAACCGTTCTGGCCGGAAACCCGGAGCTTCTGCGGGAAAACGGCGTCGCGCTCTCGTCCGCTTCCTCTGCCGAAGCGCTCATTCAGCAGGGCTGCACCGTGACGTATGTGGCGGTGGACGGCGTGTTCGCGGGCTTCCTCGCCCTTTCCGATACGCTCCGAAAAGAGAGCGCAGCAACCATTTCGTCCCTGTCCGGTCTCGGCGTCCGGCCCGTGCTTCTGACGGGAGACCATGAAAACGCGGCGAAGGCTATTGCCGGAAAGCTCTCCATCGCCGAGGTCAGGGCCAACTGTCTGCCCGAGGATAAGCTCCAGGCCATCGGAGACTATCAGGCGCAAAGCCTTCCCGTGTGTATGATCGGAGACGGCGTGAACGACGCGCCCGCGCTTAAAAAGGCAGACGTCAGCATCGCGATGGGCGGCGTGGGCAGCGACATTGCCGTGGACGCGGCGGATATTGCGCTGGTGGACGACGAGGTGAAGGAGCTGCCGCACCTGATCGCGCTTTCAAAGCGCATGTTGACCACCATCCATCTCAACATGACCTTCTCGA
>CAKUJL010000320.1 GCA_934661715.1 uncultured Oscillospiraceae bacterium
GATACACAAGTTCAAGCGTATCATTGTCGATCACCCGGAAAACAAGCGTATTACTCCCGTCGGAGCAAGTGACCTCTCCATCCCCGATCGTAAACTCGCCGACCATGAGCGTGGACGAGAGCGGGCTGATGGAGAACGTGAATTCATGCTGGCCTTCGCCCATGAAGAACGTGACGCGCGGGGCCATCAGGCTGGCTTCCCCGTCCATTTCCGCGACATAGGTGCCGTCGGAAATGCAGTAGACGATCGATTCTTTATGACTCGTGAGGAAGCACACGCCGATGGCAGCGCACACAAGGAGTGCCAGCGCGACGAGAATTTTGGCGGGCTTTTTGTCAAGGATCCGCTTCACGCGCTCTTTGACGCCGACCTCGCCGAAGGCCAGCGGGCAGGCGGTGAGCCGGTTTTTGGGGACGCTGCACGAAAGAAGAACGCGTGCATAGCGCTTTTTGTCCGCCAGCGCGAACGTTTTCACCACGCGCTCGTCGCAGGCCAGCTCCAGATCGCGGCAGAAAAGCGCACAGCAAAGCCACGCCAGCGGGTCAAACCAGTAGACGCAGGTGATCAGAACGCCCAGCAGCTTCCACACGCAGTCGCCGTGACGCCGGTGCGCTCGTTCGTGAGCCAGCACGAAATCCCGGTCGCTTTCCGGAAGGCTCGACGGCAGATAGATCGTCGGGCGAAGCAGCCCCAGAAGAAACGGCGTGTCAATGTCGTCGCAGATGCGAACGCCGGGCTCGATCTCGATGGAGGCCCGCACGCGCCGCTTGAGCCGGATAAAGCTCACAACTGCCAGCGCAAGAAGAACCAGCAGGCCGGCTGCCCAGACGATTCCCGCGGCAAACATCCACACCTGCAAGGGATTGACGCTCCCCTGCGGATTGGCCGCGAAAGCATCCCCGAAGGCGGGATTGACGGCGCTGTTGAGAACCGCGATGCCGCTTGTGATTCTTGGGTGCGCGGCAAACTGCGCGACCTCATAGTCGATGACCGTCTCGCTCGGGACCAAGCTCAGCTGGCTCTCGATCGAAACCGGCAGGCAGAGCCGCACCGCCGCCAGCGCCCATAAGGAAAGCCTTGTCCATTTCGGCGCTTTCGGAAAAACGAGCCGGTAAACAGCCGCCGCAAGCAGCAGAAACGTCGCCGCGAAGGCCCGGTTCAAAAGCGCGGAAAAAACGATATCCGCATGGTTCCAAAAATCAGCCATCCCGCTCCCCCGCTTTCTCGATCATCCGCTGAATTTCCGCGATCTCCGCTGCGCTCAGGCTGCGCCGTTTCGTAAACGCGGCCAGAAACGCCAGAAGCGAGCCGCCGAACGCCTCATCGACCAGCGCCTCGCCCTGTGCGCAGTAAAACGCCTCGCGCGAAAGCTTTGCCTTCACGATGCCGCCGTCGTTTTCGAACAGGCCGCGGTCACAGAGCTTTCGCAGCACGTTATATGTCGTCGTCCGCTTCCAGCCGAGCGCTTCCTCGCAGATTTTTGCCAGCTCCCGGGAAGCAATCGGCGCGTTTTCCCACACGAGGTCTGCAAAGCGCGATTCCACCGCGCCGAGTTTTCCGTCTGCCATACGGCATCCTCCTTGTCTATTGTCTATGGGCAGCTTTAGTCTATCGTAAATAGACAGCTTTGTCAAGTTTCATTTCTGAAAAAACTTTTTCACACCTGTACGATTTTGGCCTTGACTTTTATGCTGTACAGCGCTAGAATAAGGCCATCTTAAGTAAGGAGAACCTACCATGGCTCAGTTCGTTTTTGGCGCATATTACTTTTACTTTACTATGACTCCATAGTAAGGGCAATTTGTGATGCGCAAAAACGAGAAAACCAAGGTTTTTCGGGCGGCACAGATTCCCTGTGCCGCCCTTATTTTTTGGAGGTGCAAGACCATGATCGTTATTTTGAAACC
>CAKUJL010000321.1 GCA_934661715.1 uncultured Oscillospiraceae bacterium
AAAATACCGCCCGGAGAAACCGGGCGGTATTTTGTATGGATGTCTTACTCGGCCTTGTTCTCGTCGTCTACGACCTCGATCTTGATCTCGGGGGTCTCGGCGGGTGCTTCCTCGGCGGCTTCTTCCGCCTTCGGCTCTGCGTCTTCGAAGTCAGCCTCGCACGCGGCGGGCTCTTCAGCGGTCACTTCGCCCGAGGCCTTCACCTCGTCGATGTAGTCCTTGAGCTCGGCGATGAGCTTCTTGGACTCGTCGATCTTCTGGCACCACGGCAGATACTCGGCGGTGTCCATCTCTTCGCCCACGGCATAGTCGCGGTAGTAGAGCTTGCCAAGCTGGGCCTCGGCCTTGCGGATCTTATCCTCTTCGGCATAGATCGAGACGTTGGCCTTTGCAACAGCGGCGAGGACCTTGGCCTTCTGGGTCGCGGTCTGGGCTGCGCCCATGGCAAAATTCTTGACGCTTTCAAAATTTTCAGACAGATTCATAGTAATAGCTCCTTCCTGAGTTGTATCTTTCTACGGTGATTATAGCACACTTTTCAGCGCGTGTGGTTCTTTTGCGCAATTTTTTCAAAAAGTTCACATTTCGTCCGGATTTTCTGCCGCTTCCTGCGCCTTTGCCGCGCGGTTTACAAAGAGAGCTTCCGGCTGCGGCTTCTTTTTCAGCAGCACATAGCAGATGATGGCCGTGCAGACGGCGAACGAGACGACCGCCACGAGCTGGCTGACGCGGATGCCGGTGGAAAACAGGTACAGGCTGTCGGTGCGAAGACCCTCGATCCACGCTCTTCCCAGACCGTACCACGCGCAGTAAAGAAGAAAGACCTCGCCGTCAAATTTCCGCTTTTTGCAGTAGAAATGCAGCGCGAGAAAGCCAACCAGATTCCAGACGGATTCATACAGGAACGTCGGGTGGTAGTAGGTCACGGTGCCGAACGCGTCTGTGAGGCCCATCTTGAAAAACGAGTCGGTCACGCCGCCGTGCGCCTCGCGGTTCATGAAGTTGCCCCACCGGCCCATGATCTGCCCGATGAGAACGCCCATCGCCGCGTCGTCCAGCATCACAAGCGTCGGAATTCTCTTGATTTTGCTCAAGAGAAGGATCGTGATCGCGCCTCCGATGATGCCGCCGTAGATGGCAAGACCGCCCTCCCAGATGTAGAGCATTGAAATGGGGTTATCGCGGTACAGCTCCCAGTAGAACAGGCAGTAATACAGCCTCGCGCAGACAACGCCGATGGGCACGACCCACAAAATGACGTCCAGCACGTCGTCCTGCGTGAGCCCGAACGTCTTCGCCCGGTACATCATGTAAAGCGCCGCCAGCAGAAAGCCCGTGGCGATGATGATGCCGTACCAGTAGATTTCCTTTCCGAACAGCGTGAACGCCACGGGGTTCGGGTCGACCGTGATCCCCAGATTCGGGAACGTGATCGGTGACGTCAGAAACATTCTTTTCACTCCTTTGCATCTCTCGGTAAAATTACCGAAACGAACGCCCTGTCTTCTTTGACGTTCTCGCGGATAAATTGTTCCACATCCTCTGCCGTCACGGAAGAAAACGCGTCCGGGTAGTCCAGATATTCCGCGCCGTCAAAGTAATACGCGCACATCCGGTAGCACGTGCCCTCGAAGCCGTCCAGATCGCGCAGTCTGCGTCCCATCGCGGATTTTTTGAGCCGGGCCAGAAGCGTCCGGTCGACGCCGGTCTCGTTTACGCGCCGGGCCTCCTGCAAGACCTCCTGTAAGATCCGGTCAATCTCTTCGCTGTCTCCCGTGAGAGCCAGCAGGGCCATGCCATTCATGCGCTCGTAGTCGACCGAAAAATCGGCGTCGATGACATTTTCGTCATAGAGCTTCTGATAGAGCTTCGACGATTCGCCGATCAGAATTTCGCC
>CAKUJL010000322.1 GCA_934661715.1 uncultured Oscillospiraceae bacterium
TTTCGGCCTCGTCGATCCAGTGCAGCTCGTCGACAAATTTTTTCTTCATCAGCGACACGATCACATACCCGCCGCCAAAGGTAAACGCGCTCAAATACAGCGCCTCAAAAAAGAGCCTTTTGAGAACCTTCCGTTTTTCGTTCAATCCAAACACCTCGGCATTAGTATAGCGCTTCCGTCTTCGTTTGTAAAACAAAACCTGCCCGAAGACCGCAAAGTCTCCGGGCAGAGCTTGATGCAAAATTACAGGTGCAGCACGCGGTCGCGGATCTCCTGCGTCCGGCCCTGATTCCAGTACTGCGTGCCGATGTAGCCGCAGGTGCGCCGGGCGACGTTCATCTTCGACTGGTCGGTGTTGCCGCACTGCGGGCAGGTCCAGACGAGCTTTCCGTCGGGGTCTTCCTTGATCTCGATCTCGCCGTCGAAGCCGCAGACCTGACAATAGTCGGACTTCGTGTTGAGCTCGGCGTACATGATGTGGTCGTAGATGAACTTCATGACCTCGAGCACGGCGTCGATGTTCTGCTGCATATTGGGAACCTCCACGTAGCTGATCGCGCCGCCGGGGCTGAGCGCCTGGAACTGCGACTCGAAGGCGAGCTTATCAAAGGCGTTGATGTGCTCGGTCACGTGGATGTGGTAGGAGTTCGTGATGTAGTTCTTGTCCGTGATGCCCTCGACGAGGCCGAAGCGCTTTTGCAGGCACTTGGCAAACTTGTACGTCGTGGACTCCAGCGGCGTGCCGTAGAGCGAGAAGTCGATGTCCGTCGCTTCCTTCCAGCGCTTGCAGGCGTCGTTCATGTGCTGCATGATCTCGAGCGCGAACGGCGTGGCGGCGGGGTCGGTGTGCGACTTTCCGGTCATGTACTTGACGCACTCATAAAGTCCCGCGTAGCCGAGCGAGATCGTCGAATAGCCGCCGTAGAGGAGCTTGTCGATCGGCTCTCCCTTTTTGAGCCGCGCCAGCGCACCGTACTGCCAGAGAATCGGCGCCGCGTCCGAGAGCGTGCCCTTGAGCCGGTTGTGGCGGCACATGAGCGCGGTATAGCAGAGGTCCAGCCGCTCGTCGAAGATTTTCCAGAACTTATCGAGCGCACCGCCCGACGAGAGCGCCACGTCCACGAGGTTGATCGTCACGACGCCCTGATTGAACCGGCCATAGTATTTGGGCTTGCCCGGCTCATAGTTTCCGGCGTTTGCGACATTGTCCCAGCCTGTGCCGGAGCGGTCGGGCGTCAGGAAGCTGCGGCAGCCCATGCAGGTGTACACGTCGCCGTGTCCCGGCGTCTCGCCCTTGGAGAGCTTGAGCTCGCGCATTTTCTTTTCGGAGATGTAGTCCGGCACCATGCGCTTGGCGGTGCAGCGGGCGGCAAGCTTCGTAAGATACCAGTATTTCGAGCTTTCTGTGATGTTGTCCTCTTCGAGAACGTAAATGAGCTTCGGGAAGGCGGGGGTGATCCAAACGCCCTTTTCATTCTTGACGCCCTCGATGCGCTGGTTGAGCGTTTCTTCGATGATGATGGCAAGATCGCGCCGCTCCTGCTCCGACCGGGCCTCGCCCAGATACATGAACACCGTGATGAACGGGGCCTGTCCGTTTGTGGTCATGAGCGTGACGACCTGATACTGGATGGTCTGGACGCCGCGGCGAATTTCGTCGCGCAGCCGCTTTTCAACGACCTTCGAAATGGCCTCGTCGGACGCTTCCGTGCCGAAGTCCTTGAGCTCTTCCAAAACCGCCTTGCGGATCTTCTGCCGCGAAACGTCGACAAAGGGGGCAAGGTGCGTGAGCGAAATGGACTGGCCGCCATACTGGTTGGAGGCGATCTGCGCGATGATCTGCGTTGCGATGTTGCAGGCCGTGGAAAAGCTGTGCGGCTTTTCGATGA
>CAKUJL010000323.1 GCA_934661715.1 uncultured Oscillospiraceae bacterium
TTTGACAGGAAGCTCTTGCGGGTTTCCCAAAAATAAAATTGCCCCGTCCGTCAGGACGAGGCAATTCGTTTACAATGCGGGTCTCCCCTAAACGAAATCATGCTTCGTGTGACGGAAAAACAGACACGGCGAAATAACGGCCCGCATAAAATCGCGCCGCAAAAATAAAATAATAGCTGGAAGTCATCATGCCGTGCTCCTTTCCGTCCATCAGGGACGTTCTTGATTACTTTTGCAGTATACTGCTTTAATGACATAAAGTCAAGAGGCGAACCACGTAAGATTTTGCAAAATGAGGCTGCGTTTCTTGTATAGAATGACGAAAAACCGGCAGTCGGACAAATCCGGCTGCCGGCGGTTCTCATATTTACAGGTTTCAGAAAAGAAGTTCGGGCTTATCCTGCACGACCTCGAAAAACGGCTTGTCGAAATGGATCAGGAACGCCATATAGAACACGATCTCGCTCGGTGCGTGCAGATCGCGGATGGGCTTTCCGATGTATTCCTCGACCACGCCCTCGGCCAGCATCGTGTCCCAGCAGAGGTTGCAGAGCCGGACGATCTGGCGGCTGGCCGCGGAGACGGACTTTTTGACCTCCCGCGCGACCGGCACGTAAATATCGTTCGTCACGCGGATATCGTCCATCGCCCGATGCTGTACAAAAAGCAGGTCAATTGCCAGGTCGATCGCCGTGCTGAACGGGAGCGTATTGTACCGCGTCGGGCCGACCAGTGCGTAAATTGTGCGTTCCGTTTTTGTCATACTATGCGCCCCTTTCAAACAAGACTCTACCATGATATGATATCCGGAAGCAGTTTTGACAAGTCAGGACAAAAGAAGACAGATAAACCATTATATAGCTATTCTGTAGACCGTTTTTTCGTCTATCTGTCCAAAAACCCGGCCTCTTTTCTGGTCAAAAAAGCGCCCGGAAAAGACGTTCGCTTTTCTGGGCTTATAGAAAAGCTCTGATTCAATCAACGGAAGGGTTGAATCAGAGCTTTCTTCATTCAATCGACGATTTCGACCGACACCTTCTGTCCGGTTCGCTGGGCGACGGACTTGATGATGGTGCGGATCTCCTTGGCGATACGGCCCTGGCGGCCGATGAGCTTGCCCATATCCTCCGGCGCGACGCGCAGCTCGAGGACGGTGGTCTCGCCTTCGACCTCGGTGACGCTCACGCTGTCGGGATTATCGACGAGGTTCTTTGCCATATACAGCAAAAGGTCCTTCATAACAGCCGCTCCTGGCCCTTACAGCACGTTTGCCTTTTTCAGAAGTCCGCGAACCGTGTCGGTGGGCTGAGCGCCGTTCTTGATCCACTGCTTGGCCTTCTCGGCGTCGATGGTGACAGCGGAGTCCGCCTTGGGATCGTAGGTGCCGATCTCTTCGATGCAGCGGCCGTCGCGCGGGAAGCGGGAGTCGGCGACAACGATACGGTAGTAAGGAGCCTTCTTGGCGCCCATTCTTCTGAGTCTGATCTTAACCATGGTATTTCCTCCAAATTAAATTACAAGTTTCTCTTATTTCGTAAAGCTACACAATACTTAGCTGAAACGATGTCTTAAAAGCCCGGGAAGCCGCCGGAGAAGCCGCCCATGCCGCCCATCTTGCCCATGCGCTTCATCTTTTTGGACGCGCCGGGGCCGGAGAACTGCTTGACCATCTGATTCATCATGTCAAACTGCTTGAGCAGCTGGTTGATCTGCTCGACCTTCACGCCGGCGCCGGCTGCGATGCGGCGTTTGCGGCTGTGGTTGAGCACCGACGGGTTCTCGCGCTCATAGGGGGTCATCGACTGGATGATCGCCTCGGTGCGCGTGAGCGCCTTTTCATCGAGCTGCGTGTTTTTGAGCGCGCCCGCGTTCATGCCGGGAAC
>CAKUJL010000324.1 GCA_934661715.1 uncultured Oscillospiraceae bacterium
CCTACAGGCTGCGTGGAATTCCCAGAAAAGCGCGGCCTTAGTGCTCTTCCCAATCAAGGCTTCTGCCGACGGCTTTGTGCCAGCCGCGCAGGAGCTTTTCGCGTCTTTCCTGCGCCATTTCCGGCTCGAAGGTGAAATCGCAGTGCCAGAGGCTCCTGAGCTCGTCACAGCTTTTCCAGACGCCGACAGCGAGTCCTGCGAGGTAAGCTGCGCCCAGCGCCGTCGTTTCGCGGATGACGGGTCTTCGGACCTCTTTTCCGAGAATGTCCGACTGGAACTGCATCAAAAACCGGTCGCGGCTGGCCCCGCCGTCGACTCTTAGCTGCGAGAGCGTCATGCCGGCGTCCTTTTCCATCGCATCGACCAGATCATACGACTGATACGCGATCGATTCCTGCGCGGCTCTGATAATATGCTCCGGCTTTGTGCCGCGCGTGAGGCCGACGAGGGCGCCTCTTGCGTACATGTCCCAGTGCGGTGCGCCGAGCCCCGTGAATGCGGGCACGAGATAGACCCCGCCGGTATCCGGCACCTTGGAGGCAAAATACTCGGCGTCTCTGGCTTCTCTAATAAAGCGCAGCTCGTCTCTGAGCCACTGGATGACCGCGCCGCCGACAAAAATCGAGCCCTCGAGTGCGTACTGCACGTGTCCGTTTAAGCCCACGGCAATCGTCGTGACAAGGCCGTGTTCGCTTTCCATCGCGGTTTCCCCCGTGTTCATGAGCAGGAAGCAGCCCGTGCCGTATGTATTTTTCGCGTCTCCCGGCGTGAAGCAGCACTGGCCGAACAGCGCCGCCTGCTGGTCGCCCGCGATGCCCGCGATCGGCACCTGCACGCCCTGAATGTTGCACGTGCCATAAATTTCCGACGAATTTCGAACCTCCGGCAGCATCGAGGCCGGAATGTCGAGCTCGTTTAAGAGCCGCTCGTCCCAGCGGAGGTTGTGGATATCGTAGAGCATCGTGCGCGACGCGTTCGTGTAGTCGGTGATGTGGACCCTGCCGTCGGTGAGCTTCCAGACGAGCCACGTGTCGACCGTGCCGAATAAAAGCTCGCCCTTTTCCGCCCTTTCCCGCGCCCCTTCGACGTTGTCGAGCAGCCATTTGATCTTCGTGCCGGAAAAATACGCGTCCGGCACAAGACCCGTGGTCTTTTTAATGTAGTCCCGCAGACCGCGGCGCTCCAGCTCCTCGCAGATGGCGGCTGTTCTTCTGCACTGCCAGACGATGGCGTTGTGGATGGGCTTTCCGGTGTTTTTGTCCCAGACGATGGTCGTCTCGCGCTGGTTCGTGATGCCGATGGCGGCGATGTCGCGTGCGTGGATATCCGCCTGCGAGATGACCTCCATCATCACGCCGTAGATGCTCGAGTATATCTCCATCGGGTTGTGCTCCACCCAGCCCGCCTGCGGGTAGTACTGGGCAAATTCCTTCTGCGCGACGGAAACGATGTTCTGGTTCTCGTCAAATAAGATCGCGCGGCTGCTGGTCGTGCCCTGATCGAGGGCGAGAAGATAACGCGGCATGGCCGTTCCCCTTTCTGGTGTCAAGCATCAAATCGACTTGATGCGGTATTCAAAATTTTCGCAGATCAAGACGGTGCCTTCGCGGATACCGTCCGGCAGAAGCGCTAAGGCGACCTCCGTGCGCGTGCCGCTTTCCGACTCCAAAACCGCGTAGTCCCCCGCCAGCTCCACGACCGTCCGTTCAAAAATCATGGCGTTCTCCTTCCCGCCGCTTTTTTCGCTGCGGCGCAGGTATTTCCTTTACTATATCATACTTTTCGCATTTTTGCACAGTCTATTGTTAGGGTGTATCTGAAAACTCCCAATGTGACCGGCAGCGAGGAGTTTTTGCGCTGAGCAAGACATTTTTCCGCAGGA
>CAKUJL010000325.1 GCA_934661715.1 uncultured Oscillospiraceae bacterium
CTTGCGGCAAGGGGCCGATTCCCCCTGTCAGGGGGAAATGTCCCGAAGGGACAAAGAGGGTAGGGATGCTGGCGCCGTTAGGCGTCTGAGGGGATTGAACGCTGGTCGCCCAACGCAGTCGGTAATTTGATACTGCCTGCTGCACAATCCCTCAGTCAGCTGTCGCTGACAGCCCCCTTTACACAAAGGGGCCTTTGGTGCCCAGAAACCCTTTGACGCGGAGGGAGAAAAGGGTCGTCCGCCCCTACAGAAGCGGCGAGAAGACCTGAAGCAGCGTCCGGATGACTCTCTGGTAGAAATGCACGTGGCGGCAGCGGGCATAGGTCATCTCGCGGCAGACGGGGAAGGTCTTCTCGAAATCGTCCGCTACCTGCCCGACCGCCGGGCTGTCATAGAGGTAGACCGCGTCTTCAAAGTGCAGATACAGACTGCGAAAATCCATATTGACCGTGCCGACGACGGCGTAATGATCGTCTGACAAGCAGACCTTCGAGTGGATGAAGCCGGGCTTGAACTCGAAAATGCGCACGCCGGACTCCGTCAGCACCTCGTAGTTGGCCCGCGTCACGGCGTGGACGAACCACTTATCCGGAATGCCGGGCGTGATGATACGCACGTCGACGCCGGTCTTCGCAGCCACGCACAAAGCCGAAACCATCTTATCGTCCAGAATCAGATACGGCGTCATGATCCAGAGCCGACGGCTGGCCGACTGGATAAGGCTCTGGAAGATCGTCGCGCCGACGTCCTCATGGTCCAGCGGGCTGTCGGCAAAGGGCTGGATGTAGCCCTTCCCAAGCGGCTCTTCGCAGTAATCGGGGAGGAAGGCTTCGACGTCTTCTTCGAGTCCCGCGACATAGTCCCAGATGCTCAGAAACATCATCACCATCGACCACACGGCGCTGCCGCGCACCAGAATGCCGCAGTCCTTCCATTTGCCGAAGCGCTCTTTTTCGTTGATATACTCGTCGGACAGATTGACGCCGCCCGTAAAGCCGGCCTTGCCGTCGATGATCATGAGCTTGCGGTGGTCGCGGTTGTTGAGCCGCCCGGAGAGGACCGGGATGAAGGGGTTGAAGACGTGGGCCTGAATGCCCATGTCGCGCAGCTTTTTGCAGTAGCGCATGGGAAGATAGGTGATGCAGCCGAAATCGTCGTACATCACGCGCACATCTACGCCCTGCGCCGCCTTGCGCCGGAGAATATCCAGAATCGCGCCCCACATTTTTCCGTCGTTGATGATGAAAAATTCGAGGAAAATATAGTGTTCGGCCTTCTCGAGCTCCTCGAGCATCCTGGCAAAGCACGTCTCGCCGCTCGGGAAATAGACGGCGTCGGAGGTGTCGTAGACCGGATAGCGGGAGCTTGCGTGCAGATACCGCGCATGGTTCCACGCCGGAATGTCGGCCTTTTCCAGCGCGTTCATCGTGCGCTTTTCCTGCCGCAGATGCTGCGCGACCATGACCTCGACTCTCGCCATGCGCCGGTTTTCGCGATTGGAAATACGGTTGCCGCCGAAGAGCAGGTAGATCGTGATGCCCGCGACCGGGAAGGCCAGGATCAGCACCACCCACGCCATTTTATAAGAGGGGTTGCTGCGGCCCGTCATGATCGTCAGAACCGCGACCCACGAAATAAGCGTAATGGCGATACGCACCCAGTGCCAGTATTCGCGCAGCCAGTTCATGCCCGCGACGGCAAACAGGATTTGCAGCACAATGCCCAGCGACACGACGACCACGCGCTGAAACAGCAGCTTCGGCAGATTCCGCACAGCTTTCCTTCCTTTCCGGTAACCTTTTTCTTAGGGTGTATCTGAAAACTCCCAATGTGACCGGCAGCGAGGAGTTTTTGCGCTGAGCAAGACATTTTTCCGCA
>CAKUJL010000326.1 GCA_934661715.1 uncultured Oscillospiraceae bacterium
GAGATAGACGAGGCCCGGCTTCATTTTGTAGCCGCCCTTTTTGAGCTGCCGCACGGGTTTCTCAAAGTCGTTCGTCTGGACGATCCGGCTCGTATCGACGCCGCGTTTGGCGTCGCCCTTATGGATATAGCAGTAGCGGCACCCTTCGCTGCACTTTTTGCATCCGCGCCACGGATTCCACATCGGCATCGTTTCACACTTCCATCCTGTGTTTTTGTGACCGCGCTTTTTTCGTATGCGTCTATCCCTCCGCGTGCACAGCCTCCGAAATCGTCAGGAGCGTGCAGCCCTTGCTTTCATAGTATGAAAGCAGCTCCGGCAGCTTCTTTTTGTCGTAACTCGTGATGCAGTCGGAAAGCACGTGGACGGTATAGCCGTTTTTTCGCAGATTGAAGCAGGTGGATTTGATGCAGGCCGCGGCGTCGGCTCCGGCGATGTAAAGCTCCGTGATGCCGTGGGCCTCAAGAAACGCGGCAAAGTCCTCGCAGGTCAGGGCATTGCTCTTGGATTTGACAAACCGGTGCTCGGACACGACCTTCAGCTCCGGCACAAGCTCTGCGCCGTGCGTGCCGGGCTTGAACGTTCTCGTCCCCGCGGACAGATTGTGGTGCTGAAAATAGACGACCCAAAGGTCCTTTTGGACGGCCCAGTCGATCGCCGTGTTGACGTTTTCGATGATCTCCTTATAGTGCTTCGTGATGTCATTTTGCAGGTCGATGACGACCAGCGCGGTGTTTTTCATTCCGTTTCCCTCCGTACTGAGATCTCTTGATATGTATTGCGCATTATGTATCGGTGATTATATACACTGTGCACCCATTTGTCAAGCGTGTTTCCTTCTCGTTCGGCTGGACAATGCGGTTTTGGCATGGTATACTGATTTTACAAAATTTGCAGGAGGGGTTTTCCATGAAAAAAAGACGCTTCGTGACTTCCCTGCTGGCGCTTGCGGTTCTGGCGGGGCTTTTCTCCGGCTGCGCGGAAAAGGAGGCTGACGTGCAGGAGGCTGACCCCGTCGCCGCGACCTACGGCGAAACGCAGATCCGGCAGAGTCTTGTGGACTACGAAAAGCAGAATTTGCAGGCGATGAACGGAAATCAAACTGTCACCGACCGCGAAGCCGTCGAGCAGCTGCTTCTGCATCTCGCCATGCTCGACGAGGCCGAACAGCTCGGCCTTTCCGTGACGCAGGAGGAGGTCGACGCGGCGTTTGCCGTGCAGAAGCAGAATTACGAGAACAACGACGAAGTGCGTCAGTACATTGACGACTGGTGCGAGCAGACCGGCGTCACGATAGATGATTATTTCCGCGCCGTGCAGGAGCAGCTCTCGCGCGTGATGCTCCGGCAGAAGCTGCGCGACGCGCTCGGCGAGGCGTACTGTAAAGAGCACGGCCTCACCTTCACCAAGGTAAACCCGCCCGCGGAAATGGAAAGCTACGTGCAGGACTATCTGGACGGCCTTCTTCAAAAATACAGCAGCAAGATCACCTATTCCAGCTCCCTTTCAAAATAAAAAAGTTCACCGGGTTTTCCGGTGAACTTTTTTTCATCAGCGCTGATCAACGCTATTTTGAAAACTCTGCTTGCTACTAATCGCTTTTCAGAGTTCTTCGATGTAGGAAACGCTTCCCAGCGTCCGGAGCAGGCACATGCTCTGCTCGTGCGACCGCGCGACGCGGCTTTTGAGCGTGATGGTGAAGGCCACCGAATCGACGCTTTCGGCAGAGTCGGGCTGCAAAAGAAGATTGCTCGGGTCAAAGTTCTATTCGCGCACGCTGGCCAGAAAATCGCGGATAGACGTATTCTTCCGCAGCTCGACGAAGGCCTCGATCTGCCGGGACTTCCGGCGCATCCGGAAATCCAGCTCGTGCAGCAC
>CAKUJL010000327.1 GCA_934661715.1 uncultured Oscillospiraceae bacterium
CCGGTTTTTTGAGACCCTGAACGCAGTCGGCGGCAAAGCGCCGCGCGGCGTGGACGATCTCGTCGCGTCCGCCGTAGTTGATGCAGACGTTCGCCTGAAAGCCTGTGTAGTGCGTGGAAATTTCGTCGGTCTTCGCGATGAGCTGTCTGAGCGTGGGGCTGATGCGGGAGGGCTCACCGAGGATTTTCAGACGGATTCTGTCCTGCTCCATCGTGTCGATGGCCTCGTGAAGATAGCCTTCAAAAAGGCGCATGATGGCCGAGACCTCGCTCTCCGAGCGCTTCCAGTTTTCCGTGGAAAAGGCGTAGACGGTGAGGTAGTCGAGCCCTAAATTTTTGCAGGCCGTCGCGATGCGGCGGAAGGTCTCCGCGCCCGCCTTGTGCCCCGCCGTGCGGGGAAGCCCGCGCTTTTTTGCCCAGCGGCCGTTGCCGTCCATGATGATGGCAATATGGCGCGGCATACGCGCAGGGTCAAGTTGTGTTGTAGTTGCCATAGCAGTACCTTTCAAAACAAAGGCCGCCAGCGGCGGCCTTTGCGGATGATTGCGATTGTTTTGCGTAATTGTGTAATCTGCGAAATTGCGTAGGGGACGATGCCCACATCGTCCCGAGGGCACCAACGAATTCGCCGAAGAGTATCGTAAAAACAGATGATTCTGCCGGGCCGATGTGGGCATCGGCCCCTACGAGCCTACAAGAGACTATCGGAAACTCTGCAAGGCTTTGAAGGCGTCAGATCTCCATGAGCTCCTTATCCTTCTTGGCGCACATTTCGTCGATCTTTTTGGTGTATTTATCGGTCAGCTCCTGAATGTCCTTTTCGGCCTTCTTCTGGTCGTCTTCGGTCAGCTCGCCCTTCTTCTGGGCCTTCTTGACGAAATCGACGGCGTCGCGGCGGACATTGCGGACGGCGACCTTGGCGTCTTCGCCGTATTTCTTGACCTGCTTGGTGAGCTCTTTTCTGCGTTCCTCGGTCAGCTGCGGGAAGACCAGGCGGATGACGCGGCCGTCGTTCTGCGGGTTGATGCCGAGATCGGAGACCTGAATGGCCTTTTCAATGACCTTCAGAAGCGAGCCGTCCCACGGCTGGATGACGAGCGTGCGGGGATCGGGCGAAGAGATCGTGCCGACCTGGCCGATGGGCGTGGGCGTGCCGTAGTACTCCACCGTGATGCGGTCGAGCACCTGCGCGTTGGCGCGGCCTGCGCGGACAGCGCCGAAATCGGAGGCCAGAACCTCCAGTGTCTTTTCCATTTTGCGTTCAAACTGCTTGAGATCTGCCATGTTAAAGCTCCTCCTTTACGATCGTTCCGATTTTTTCGCCCATGACCACGCGCAGAATGTTCTCCGGGTCCTTCAGCGCGAAGACCTGCACGGGAATGTGGTTGTCCATAGAAAGGGATGTCGCGGTCGAGTCCATGACGGCCAGGTGCTTGGCGAGCACTTCGTCGTAGGAAATTTCGTCGTAGCGAACCGCCGTCGGGTCCTTTGCGGGATCTGCCGAGTAGACGCCGTCGATGTTCTTGGCAAGCAGGATCGCGTCCGCGTTAATCTCTGCCGCGCGCAGGACAGCGCCTGTATCCGTTGAGAAGAACGGGTTGCCGGTGCCGCAGGCGAAGATCACGACGCGGCCTTTTTCCAGATGCCGGATGGCCTTGCTGCGGATGTAGGGCTCGGCGATCTGGTTCATGGCGATGGCCGTCTGCACGCGCACCGCCACGCCGCGCTGCTCAAGGCAGTCCGCGACCGCTAAGGCGTTGATGCACGTTGCCAGCATGCCCATATGGTCGGCTCTCGTGCGCTCCATGCGGTCGCCGCCGTCCTTGACGCCCCGCCAGAAGTTGCCGCCGCCGACGACAATGCCGATC
>CAKUJL010000328.1 GCA_934661715.1 uncultured Oscillospiraceae bacterium
GACTCATACTGGTTGTACTTCGTAAAGCGAAGCGCCGTGAAGTCGGGCAGGCCGCCGATGTGGTGGATATAGCGCTGGATGTAGAGCTTCATCTCCAGTGCGCTGTGCCAGTTTTCAAAGGCGAACATCGTTCTCCAATAGAGCCAGAAATTCGACGCAAGAACTTCATCGTCAAAGAAGTCCGTGATCTTCTTGTCCTGCAATTCCTCGTTCGGTGTGAAGAAGAGCTTCATGATCTCCATCGCGCCCTTGTCGGAAATGTCGAACTTGCCGTCGGTGTGCGCGTCCTGCCCGCGTTTTTCGGTTGCGCGGCAAAGAGAGTAGTTGGGGTCTTCCTTGTTGAGCCAGTAATACTCGTCGAGAACGCTCACGCCCTCTGTCTCAATGGACGGAATCGAGTGGAACAGGTCCCACATGACCTCAAAATGGTTGTCCATCTCGCGGCCGCCGCGCATCACGTAGCCGAGGTTTTCAAACTTATACCCGTCGCACGCGCCGCCGGCCAGCTTGCCTTTCTCCAGAATATGCACCCGCTCGCCCTTCATCTGCGCGTCGCGCACGAGATAGCACGCCGCCGTCAGAGCCGCCAGGCCGCTTCCGACGATATACGCGGATTTTTTGTCGATGCCCTCGGGCTTTTTGGGCCGTGCAAACGCTTCATAGTTGCCGCTGGAATAATACATAAAATATCCTCCGTTCAAATTCAAAAAACAGCTTTAGAAACCGGCGGCAGCGATTTTTCCGTCAGCCACTGTCTCGCCGCCGTCCTTATGTTTCCCGTTCGATGGTATGAGCATACCGCAAACGGAAAAATTGCGCCATAGACAGAAAAACTGCCGTGATGGATTTTCCACCACGGCAGTCCGGTTTGCATGATTTTTGGTCAGGTAAGACACTTTTGACCAAATTACTTTTTGAAGCTGTCCTTGAGAAGAACGCTGCGGTTGAAGACCAGATGGTCTGACCTGCAGTCCTTGGAGTCGAGGCAGAAATAGCCCACGCGCATGAACTGGTAGCAGGGCGCGGTATGGGCGCTGCGGCCTTCTCCCTCTTCGTCGTACTTTTTCGCCTCTTCGACAAGGGCGGACTCGACCTTGCAGCCGGTGAGGACGGTCAGAGACTCCGGGTTCATGCACTCGAGGAAGTCCTTGTCCGCGCCGTCGGGCTGGGCGTCCAAAAACAGATTGTCGTAAAGCCGCACTTCCGCGTCCACGCACGTCTCGGCGTCCACCCAGTGGATCGTCGCGCCCTTGACCTTGCGGCCGTCTGCGGGGTCGCCGCCGCGCGATTCGGGGTCGTACTCCGCGTAAACCTCTACGACATTCCCATTTTCATCGCGCTTGCAGCCGGTGCAGCGAATGAGGTACGCGCTCTTGAGCCGGCACTCGGGGCCGTCCGGATAGAGCCGCTTGTACTTGGGAACAGGCTCGGGCAGGAAATCGTCGGCCTCGATCCAGAGGTTCCGCGAGAAGGTGACCGTGTGCGTGCCTTGTTCGGGATGGACGGGGTTATTTTCGACCTCGAAGGTCTCGGATTTTCCTTCCGGGTAGTTCGTGATGACGAGCTTCACCGGGCGAAGCACGGCCATCGTGCGCTCGGCGGTGTCGTTGAGGTCTTCTCTCAGGCAGTGCTCCAGAAGCGCGTACTCGACCGTGTTCGCGGACTTCGCAACACCGATGCGCTCACAGAAATCGCGGATGGAATGGCTCGTGTAGCCTCTTCTGCGAAGGCCGCAGAGCGTCGGCATTCTCGGGTCGTCCCAGCCGGATACTCTTCCCGTTTCGACGAGCAGGCGCAGCTTGCGCTTGGACATGACGGTGTGGTCGATGCCGAGACGGGCAAACTCGATCTGACGCGGCTTATAGT
>CAKUJL010000329.1 GCA_934661715.1 uncultured Oscillospiraceae bacterium
ATTATCAGCACGAATCGCGCCAGCAAAGCACCGCGCAAAAGGTCTGCGCCGCATTTGGCTGAAAACAGGTGCCACATAGGTGCCACATTGGAAGCGTGCCACTGTCGTATTTTCGGCAAAAAAGATGCTTCAAAGATGTTAAAAACGTGTTTTAGAGTTCAATCAAAATTATGAAAAAGGTTCAGGAAAGTAGATTGAATCTTGTTAAATGGCTGCTTTTAAGCAAAGAAAAACCGCACTTCCGAAGAAGTGCGGTATGGTGGACAGTACAGGACTCGAACCTGTGACCCCATGCACGTCAAGCATGTGCTCATACCAGCTGAGCTAACTGTCCATCGCGGGAGTTATTATACAAAAGCTCTTGCCGTTTGTCAAGGACATTTTTTGCTTTCCCGCTGTTTTTTCGAATTTATGCCGTTTGCAGATACCACGCGATGAGAAGGTCGGCCGCCTCGCCGTAGCTCTGCACGCCCGCCTCCTCGGAAAACGCCTTGAGATACGTGTCGTTGACCTTCGTCGCCGCGTCCTGGACCTTGCCCTCATACTGCGCGTAGTGGTCGTTCGCCGCTTGAATGTCCGCGCGGACGCCGCTTGCAAGCTCGCTCCAGATCTCGCCTGCCGCAGTCCGGTCGGCTTTGTAGAGCGCGTTGTGGCAGTAGACATAGGCCGCGACGGCGCCGGAATACCGGAACTCCGGGCTTTCGTTTTCCATGCAGGCAAGGTACGCGCAGAAGTTGGCCCCGTCCTCGGCGGCGACGGTCTGCCGGTGCGCCAGCTCGTGGCACATCGTGACGGGAAGCCAGACCTCATACGTGTCCGGGTTCACGCAGGCCTCCGCCGTAAAGCAGACGAAAATGCCCGTGATGCCGAACTGGCTGAACATGCGCCACGTCGCAAGCTTTTTGACCGGGTCATGGGAGCCCGTGAACAGCGCGTATTTCTGCGCCAGCCGGTCATAGCCCGACCCGGCCTTTTTCGAAAGCGTCTCAAAGTCCGCAAAATGGGCAAGCCCCTGCTCGTCCCGCGAAACACTGCCCGACAGCCGGTTGACCTGCTCCGCGTAGTATTTTGTCGCGGCTGTGAGCTCCTCTTTTGTATACTCGCGCACCGAGAGGTTCAGCTGCTCGCCGACCGTGGGGCCGAAGTGGTTCAGCCCCCAGAGCGCGACGAACACGAAAAGCCCCACGCATACGCCGAGCACGATCCCCGCCAGCCAGCAAAGAAGGCTCCTGTGCTGCGTGAAAATGCGCACGAACGTGTAAAGCAGCCACAAGACCGCAAGTCCCGCGAGAATTTCCCACACGGCAAGCGGCATCGCGCTCGTGACAGAGCTGATGATCGACAAAACCTTTCGCGAAAGATCGGGGTAAAACGAAAAGACAAGCGCGGGGGCATATTTTGCCGCCAGGACAAGAAGCCCCGTCAAGACAAGAAAGATGGCCGACAAAAGCAGCCTTCCGATGGTTCTCAAGTAAAAACGTTCCTTTCCGGATGAGGATACGCAACAGTATACCACACTTTTCACAAAAACAAAAGATTCCGTTTCTTTTTCCTTCCAGCGTTGTTGACTTTGGAACACTTTCTATTATAATGTACCTATCAAATCACGTCAGGAGGACGGATGTAAGCATGAAAAATTCCGAAAAGACCCTCGATATGATCGTCAATCTCTGCAAAAACCGCGGCTTTGTTTTCGCCGGCAGTGAAATTTACGGCGGTCTGGCCAACAGCTGGGACTATGGCCCGCTCGGCGTCGAGTTCAAGAACAATGTCAAAAAGGCCTGGCTCAAGAAATTCGTGCAGGAGAGCCCCTACAACGTCGGTCTCGACGCGGCCATCATCATGAACCCGCAGACCTG
>CAKUJL010000330.1 GCA_934661715.1 uncultured Oscillospiraceae bacterium
CTTAATGCCGAACGTAACGCCCTTGCCGCAGATATCGCACTTTGCCATCAGTTGCACCTCCTTGCCATTGGAAAATCGGGTTCCAGCGCTCTTAAAGCGCCGACAAATATAATAGCAGAACTCTTTCCAAAATGCAAGTACAAATTCCAAGAAAAATGAAAAATTTTCTGAAAAACTGCCAGCGCAATTTCGAGGTTGCCAAAGCGCGGCAAATTGGCTATAATACAAGCAGTTGTTATGCTGGAAAATGCGCGGGGCTATGGGCTGTGCGCACAAGGCAGAGAAGAAAGAGAGGATGCGGCGATGGCTTCGACCTATTCTGTCCGCTTGTCCGAGCTCGTCAGCGAGTTCGATTTCAGCTTTTTTTACAAGGCCACGGACTATGAAAAAATTCACGTGACCGTCGACGATGTGAGCCGCCCGGGCCTTCATCTGGCGGGCTTTTTTGACCATTTCGAGCCCATGCGCATTTACGTCTGCGGCACGGTCGAGATGGCATATTTAAAAAAGCTCTCGCACGAGGAGCGCATGATCATCTTCGACCGGTTTTTGTCGTATAAAATTCCGGTGCTGATCATTGCCCGCGGCTATGAGCCGCTGCCGGAGTGTCTGGAGATGGCGAAAAAATACGACGTGACGGTGCTGGGCTCTCACGCGGCGACGTCGTATGTTGTCTCGAGCCTGATTACGTCTTTGAAGCAGTCGCTGGCGCCCCGCGTCACGCGGCACGGCGTGCTCGTCGAAATTTCGGGCGAGGGCATCTTCATTAACGGCGACAGCGGCATCGGCAAGAGCGAGACGGCCATTGAGCTTGTCAAGCGCGGCCACCGCCTCATTGCGGACGACGCGGTCGAAATTCGAAAGGTCTCGTCCCGGCAGCTCGTCGGAAACGCCCCCGAGGTCCTGCGGCACTATATTGAGCTGCGCGGCATCGGCGTTATCAATGTCGCCAAGCTCTTCGGCATGGGCGCGGTCAAGGACAGCTGCAACATTGACCTGATCATCAACATGGTCCCGTGGCGCGACGGCGAGGCGTATGACCGGCTCGGCATCGAGACGCAGTACACCGAAATTCTCGGCGTGAAGATCCCGTCGATCACCATCCCCATCACGCCCGGCCGGAACCTTGCCGTCATCTTCGAGGTCGCGGCCATCAATAACCGCCAGAAGCGCATGGGCTACAACGCCGCGCTCGAATTCACCGAGCAGATGGGAAGATTCTTTGCAAATAAGGACGACTAGAATTCGCAAAAAAGCAGTGGCGCACGACAGTTTTTGCCGTGCGTCATTTTTGCGCGGGAAATTCACAAAGAAGCAGTATCATTTCCGGGCGCTTTGTGCTATGATATAATATGAAAAATTGTCCACCCGGAGGCGTTTATGATCGACTGGAATGAAATTTCGAAGGAGCTTCACGCTGCTGTGCCCGCTTTGGCCATTCTCGAGGAAGAGCCGCTTTCGCGGCACACGTCGTTTCGCATCGGCGGCCCCGCGGCGCTTTTTGTGAAGCCATCGGATGAAGAGCAGCTGGCGCAGGTGCTGCGGTTTGCGGCCTCGCGTGAAATTTTGCCCCGCATTTTGGGCGCGGGGACGAACGTGCTGGCGCCCGACGAGGGGCTGCGGGAGCTCGTTGTGTGCACAAAGGACGCGCTGCTGGGTTTATCGGATCTGGGCGGCGGAAAAATCGAGGCCTACGCGGGCGAAACGCTTTCCAAAACCGCGGTCTTTGCGAAAAATCTCGGCCTGACGGGGCTTGAATTTGCGCACGGCATTCCCGGCACGGTTGGCGGCGGCGTCTACATGAACGCGGGCGCTTACGGCGGGGAAATGAAGCAGG
>CAKUJL010000331.1 GCA_934661715.1 uncultured Oscillospiraceae bacterium
CGTTCTGGCTGAAGGACGTGATGGGCGGGCAGCCGAACACGCCGCCGGAGACCGCGGAGATAAAGCCGTCGCAGGCAAGAGAGCCCGAAACTTCCTTTTCCGTGATCTCTCTTCCGAGACCGCCCGTGCAGACCGCGGACGTGTCTCCGATGGTCTCCGCCGCGGAAACGAGGAACACGAGCGTCACCGAGACGATCGCGCCAATGTCAAATTTCGGCGTGAAGGCAAAGAGCTTCGGAAGGGCGATAACGCCGAGCTTCTGCACGGTGTTTTTCATCGACGCGAAGTCGACCATGCCGAAGAAAAGCGAAACGACATAGCCCACGATCAGGCCGAAGAGCACGTAAAGCTGCTTCCAGAAGCCCTTGGCCAGCGAGTTGTAGATCAGACACGCGGCCAGCGTGATGACCGCCACGACAAGGTTCTGCCACGCGCCGGTGGGGTAAACGGAGGAGCTTGCAAACGACGAAATGCCCGTCGAGAGCAGGCTGAAGCCGATGGTCGTCACGACGCAGGCCGAGACGATGGGGCTGACAAAGCGCCGCCAGTATTTTGCGGTCAAGCCCAGAAGTCCCTCGATGCAGCCGCCTACAATGACGGCGCCGATCATATAACCGTAGTTCTTCGCGGCAAGCGTCATCATCGCAGACAGGAAGGTAAAGCTCAGGCCCATCACGACCGGCAGCTTCGAGCCGATGCGCCAGACGGGATAGAGCTGGATGAGCGTGCCGATGCCGGCGACGAGCATCGCGGCCTGAATGAGTAACGCCGTATCGATGGCCGTGAACGCCTGCCCGTTATACACGGCGACGCTTGCGATCAGCATCACCGGCGTGACGTTCGCGACGAACATCGCCAGCACGTGCTGCAGGCCGAACGGAATGGCTTTGGCGACGGGGACTCTGCCATCTAATTTGTAGATGTTGTCCACAGACGCCGTTTTGCGGGATCTCTGGTCTTTCATTTGTATTGCTCCTTTTGTTTGATGGCCGGAGCCGCGTGCGCGGTGGAGGGCTGCCTTGTCCGAAAAGGGAAAAGTGACAGGAACCGTCCGTTGTTCCAACCTCAATATAAGCATACCCGTTAAGATTTCGTGAAGCAATACAAAATTTTTGTCTGGCTTACAAATTTTTTGTGCGATATTTAGTGCTTTCCGCCAAAGCTTCGGCTTTCGTTCGACATTGCCGAAAAATACCGCGATCCGGACAAAATCGGACCGCGGCGAACCGTTCTATGCATATGCATTTTGAAATAGGGCGACTGGCAGGGCCGGAGGAAGGGATACATCGACCGCCGGATGCGGTGAGGGTGGTACCGCAGCCGGTCCGCCGGAACCGTAGGAAAAACCGGCCCTGCCAGCTGCGCGGCAAAAAATGCGTCCGGACTGTCCTCCATCGGCAAAAACCGCGCCCGAGAGCGCCACAGCAATACGCTCTCCAACAAACGCCGCGCGAATGGGGCTTACCCGTCACCTCGTCCGCGTGCGTCAGCTTTGCCCTCATTATAGTGTCTGAGTCGGTCCCGCGTCAATTGCCGCGCCATCTTTTTCCGGTTAGATTGCTGAAATTCTGCATATTTTTCGCCGTTTTCATATATCATATTATATATCCCCCACGGCTTTTCATATATCGCGATTTTTTCGTTTCTCCCCGGCATTTCCCAGACTTGGGACTATCTTACTTGCATCGGGTCATTTTTCATGCTATACTTGGCATACATGCCATAACCCAATCGGAAAGAAGGTGTCCGCCGTGGCGATCACACCGGCGAGCTTCGCCGCAAAGA
>CAKUJL010000332.1 GCA_934661715.1 uncultured Oscillospiraceae bacterium
ATCCATGACCTGAATCTCGCGCGGCTCTTCGACGTACCACTTGCCGTCCGCCAGCAAAATCGCGCCCCAGAGGTGCTCGTTTGCGGAGATGACCTGACGCAGCGTCGTGGCAAACATTTTTGCGTTCGGATACTTTTCCTGCACCTGCGTGATCATAGCCTTGAACGACTCGATTTTCGAGCCGAGGTCTTTTCCGCCCGCTTCGGGGCCTTTGAAGCCGAGGCAGAGCTGGAAGTCCTCTTCGTTGCCGATGAGCACGTCGGCGCAGGAGGCGATTTCATGGAACGCCTTGGAGAGCTCTTCCTCGCGTCCCTTCCAGAATGTCGCGCGATAGTTGAGATCGAACGAGACGAGTGTACCGTACTGCTTGGCGGCCTTCGCGAGCGCGAGGCAGCACTCGGTCGTCTCGTGGCTCATGGCCGCGATGAGGCCGGAAAGATGCAAAATTCCGACGCCCTCTTGCCCAAAGATGCGGTCAATATCAAAATCTTCGATTGAAAGCGTCCGTCCAACCTCGCCCGCCCGGTCGTTCCAGACGCGAGGCGCGCGCAGTCCGAAGCCGGAGTCGGCGATGTTGAACTGGTGCCGGTAGCCCCACGGGCCGCCCTGCTCCACCTCTGCGCCCTCAAAGCGGATGTTCCGCGCGCGCAGCTGCCGCTTGATGAAGTCCGCCATGGGGCTTCCCTTGACAAATTTCGTTAAGGCAAGGCACTCGCGGCCGAGGCTCGACGAGACATTTAACACGTTCGTCTCCGCGCTGGTCGCCTGCATGTAAAATGTATTGCTGTTTTGCACCGCCATGCGGTCGGGCGGCGTGATGCGTACGCCCATGCTTGTCGGGCTCGCGATGGCGTAGACTTTGTTTGAACTGTGCTTCATAATTACCTCCCAAGCAGGATGCGGCGCATGCACCGCGCCGCTGTGAATGGTTTTACATACTGATTCCCGTGCGCTCGGAAAGCGTTTGGGAAAGCAGCTCAATGCTCAAAATGAGATTGCGCGCGATGTGGAACGGGTCTTTGACCGGCAGCGCAACGACTTTTTCCTGCGGCGCTCCCTCGCGGGTGCAGATTTGCGTCCATTCGCGGATTTGCGCATCGCGGTAGGGAAAGGTCTGATAGACGTAGGCGAACACCTTTTCGTGCCACTGCCAGAATTCGGGGTCGCCGGTTTCCAGTGCACAGCGCAGCGTGGTGTAAAGTGCCTCACTGTGGACCCACCAGAGCTTGTCGCCCCAGCCGGAGAGCTGCTTTGTCATCGGCTCATCCGCAACGCCGGTTGTTTCGCCGGTGGGTGCGCCGCCCGTCATGGCGCAGAAGTGCAGAAGTCCGCCATACGTCTCGTCCCAGCCGGAGCAGAGCGCCTGCTTGCAGATCCGGTACAGCCGCGCATTCCAGATATCCTGCTTGCCGAGCAGCTTTGCACTGTCCAACTCGAACCAGACATCTTCAATTGTGTGTCCAGGGTTCATGTGTTGACCGAGAATCTGCGCAAGCGGTCGTCCGTCTGCGTAGATGACCTCGTGGATCCGGTCGTTCTGGTCCGTAAAATGTTCCAGAATGTCCGTGGTAAAGCCGTCGAGCCGTTCCAGCAGCTCCGGTGCAAAGTCCTTATCCAGCAGATATGCCGCACGGTACAGCTCCCGCGTCACGTTGGAGAAAATCATCGGAATGCCATGTGCGCGGTACTGCGCGGAGAGCGGATACGGAAGCGTTCGATAATTGCCCGATCGGATGCGGTTGACCGCCGAGAGATACAGCTTTTTCGCAAAGGTATACGC
>CAKUJL010000333.1 GCA_934661715.1 uncultured Oscillospiraceae bacterium
TTATACTTGATTCAGGTGATTCCAATGAACAATTTCAGAAGATTCCGTGAAGCAAACAATGAATCACAGCAGGACATTGCTGATTTTCTCGGCATCGGAAGAACAACTTACACGAAATATGAAACCGGGCAGATCAAGCCGCCGTACTCAAAGATTGAAAAAATGGCGCAGCACTGGAATACGACGGTAGCGATTCTGATGGGCACAGAGGAAACTAAAAACCCCATCGGCGCATCCGATGAGGTTATCAGTGTTGCTGAGGCATTTATGCGCCTGCCGCCTGAGGCGCAGAAGGAAGCGCGGGCGTATCTCGACTACCTAAAGCAGCGATATAGGAAACAAAAAGGCTGAGTCCCTCCGGGGACAGGGATTCGAGATCGCGGAGCAAATTCTCATCCAATGCGGCACTTCCTTTCTCCCATAGGGTGTTTATTATTTTAGAACAATCATTCGATATTCGCAATTGACATTTACTCCAAAAACGCGTTTGATTTTTTGGCAGCCAGAAAATGATAAAGAGAGATTTAAGGGACAGGTGATGTGATATGGCGCGTAAAAAATCGATCATCCCCGGCTTCAGCCTCAACCGGGCGCTAGGGATAACATCCGCCAAGCAGAAAATCGCCCGCGCGACCGGCATCCCTACTACGAAACAAGGGCGGAAAAGGAAGATGCAGAGCCACCTTTGGACGGCAGCGGCTGCCGGTGTCGCTGCGGCTTGCAGCTCCCCGAGGCGCAGTACACCACAAAATGATAGCGGCTACTCAGATAATCAGTATTATGGCAATGGCGGATATGATCCTGAGCCGCCGAAATGGAAGCCGCTCTATAAGCGGAAGTGGTTTTGGGTATTGCTCATTGTTGCGCTCATTATTGTGATTCCCAGGATCAAAGTCAAAGTCGCAGAAATGCAAGCAGCGCGCAATCAGCGCGAGGAGGCGCGCGTCCTCGCCGAGCTTGCCGAGCGAGAGCAGCAGAAGCAAGCCGAAGCCGTCGCCTCAGAGCCTGACCCACCCACCGAGGAAGAGCAGCCGAGCGCGACAGAAGATCATTACACGAGCGACGATCCAGAGCCGGAGCAGGAAGAGCCGGAGGCGGAGGACGCTGCGCCGGGAACCTCGGACACCGTCACTGCGGAAGCAGAGCCGGAGACGACAGACAATGTGACCACAATCGTCGTGCCCGTCACTCCGAGCACGGAAACGACTGCCAGCAGCACCGAGCCTGTGGGACAGACGTATGTGCTCAATACCAGTACGCATAAATTCCACTACCAGAGCTGCTCAAGCGTCAAAAAAATCGACCCCGAGAATTACTCAACCTATACCGGGACGCGCGACAGCGTGATCTCCATGGGCTACGAAGCCTGCGGTCGCTGCCATCCCTGAATATCCTTAGCATGGTGAAAACGTCGAAAAAGAGAGGGGCGACACCGTGAAACCTGAGAGATTCGCCCCGTGCCAGCGTGTCATCGCTGACACGGGGCTTTTTGCGACAAGCGACTGGGAGCGCCTGTATCTGCATAGTACCTGACGCTGGATGAATTTGTAAAGCCCGCTTTGCATATCTTCGCACACAAGAACGTGTGTTTTACACTGAGAAAACGACGAAAGAAGGACAAAATTTTTGAAACCTCGAATTTCAGAGCTTTGCAGGAAAAACAAGGATACAATGAATCCCCGCCGGACAAACGAGGATCTGGCAGAGCGCACAAACCTGAGCCTGAACACCGTGGCAAGCTTCCTGCGCGGCGAGGTCTCGAATCCGGGCGTCTACAC
>CAKUJL010000334.1 GCA_934661715.1 uncultured Oscillospiraceae bacterium
TGGCTCAAGAAATTCGTGCAGGAGAGCCCCTACAACGTCGGTCTCGACGCGGCCATCATCATGAACCCGCAGACCTGGATCACCACCGGCCACGTGGCAAGCTTCTCCGACCCTCTGCTCGACTGCAAGGCCTGCAAGGCCCGTCACCGCGCCGATAAGCTCATTGGCGAAGAGCACCCCGAGGTCAACGTCGACGCGATGAGCTTTGACGAGATGGACGCGTTCATCGCCTCGCATGAGGACGTCGTCTGCCCCGTCTGCGGCAAGCACGACTTTACCCCCATCCGCAAATTCAACCTCATGTTCAAGACCGCCATCGGCGTCACCGAGGACTCGTCTTCGACCTGCTATCTGCGGCCCGAGACCGCGCAGGGCATCTTCGTGAACTTCGCGAACATCCAGCGCACGACGAGAAGAAAGCTCCCGTTCGGCGTCTGCCAGATCGGCAAGGCCTTCCGCAACGAGATCACCCCGGGCAACTTCACCTTCCGCACGCGCGAGTTTGAGCAGATGGAGTGCGAATTCTTCTGCAAGCCCGACACCGACCTCGAGTGGTTCGCCTACTGGAAGGACTACTGCAAGAAGTGGCTTTTGAGCCTCGGCATCAAGGAAGAAAACCTGCGCCTGCGCGACCATGAGCCGGCAGAGCTCGCGTTCTATTCCCGTGCCACGACCGACATCGAATACGCCTTCCCGTTCACCGACTGGGGCGAGCTCTGGGGCATCGCGGACCGCACGAACTATGACCTTGGCCGTCATCAGGAGGCCTCCGGCAAGAGTCTGGAATACTTTGACCCCGAGACGAACGAGCACTATATCCCCTACGTCATCGAGCCGTCGCTCGGCTGCGACCGCGTGGCGCTGGCCTTCCTGTGCGAGGCATATGACGAAGAGCATCTGGTCGACAGCAAGGGCAAGGAGGATGTGCGCACGGTGCTGCACCTGCATCCGTTCCTCGCGCCCTACAAGGCCGCCGTTCTGCCGCTTTCCAAGAAGCTCTCCGAGCCTGCCAGAAAGATCTATGAAGAGCTCTGCAAGGACTTCATGATCGACTTCGACGACACGGGCTCCATCGGCAAGCGCTATCGCCGCGAAGACGAGATCGGCACGCCCTACTGCATCACCGTCGACTTTGCGACCGTGGGCGACGAAAACACCCCGGCTGACAACGCCGTCACCATCCGTGACCGCGACACCATGGAGCAGGTTCGTGTTCCCATTGCGGAGCTGAAAAACTGGCTGGCGGAAAAGGTCGCGTTTTAATTTCTGATACCACACCCGGAATCGAGGAAAAGCCCCGGTTCCGGGTTGTTGTTTTTCACAAAAAAACAGGTTTCTTTTGGCGCATTCATACAGGAAAAAGTCCCGCGTGGCGGTGGAAATTTCCGTTCGTATCTTGTATAATAGAATTGTATATCCACTGCACGAGAAAAATTCCGCGCAGATATCAGCTGCCTCCGCGGGTTTTCCGCGGCGAACAAAGGAGTGAAGAATTTGGCCGAATCGGAATATGTCATTGAGATGCTGAATATCACAAAGGAATTCCCCGGCATCCGCGCCAATGACAACATCACCCTCCAGCTTAAAAAGGGAGAAATTCACGCGCTGCTGGGCGAAAACGGCGCCGGCAAATCGACATTGATGAGCGTGCTGTTTGGTCTGTACCAGCCTGAGCATGGCGTCATCAAGAAAAACGGACAGGTCGTCAAAATCAGCGACCCCAACGACGCCAACGATCTCAACATCGGCATGGTGCACCAGCACTTCAAGCT
>CAKUJL010000335.1 GCA_934661715.1 uncultured Oscillospiraceae bacterium
GAATTGCGTCGTATTCTGCCGCGATTTTGCCGAAAATATACAAAATTCATGTGTATTCATCAAGGATCTGTCCGTTTTTGTCAGCGCAGCAGGTACTGAAGCCCGCCGACGAGGCCATAGACGCCGAGCATCGTGATAAGCCCCGACACGAGCGTTCCGCCCAGAATCGCAAGTCCCGCCTTCTTTTCATCCATGTCCGTCAGCCTTGCCAGCATCGAGCCGAGCCAGCAGCCCACGCCCGTAAAGGGAATGCACACGCAGACAAAAAGCGCGGGCGGGCCGTATTTGCGGAGCTTTCCTTCGTGCTTTTCCAGCGCCGTGTGCGCCTTGCGGAGCATTCTGGGGCTCGTTTCCTTCGCGCCGAGCGGATGCTTTTTCATCTTCAGCAGCAGCGGCACCGGCAGATATGAGCCAAGCGTCGTCAGCAGATACGAAAGATACCACTTGAGCCGCAAGCCCGCGGCCAGCAGCATCGCGCCCTTATTTTCAATAAACGGCAGCATCGAAGAAACCAACACCGCCAGCGACCGGACGAGCAAATTCCCGGATTCGATCGCGGCAGAAGCAGCAACCAGCAATGTGTTCACCTCATCTGAAACGTTCTATCAGCAGACGCCACATTCTAGCACAGTTTTTTCAAAACGTAAAGAGGCAAAATTGCCCTTATTCTGGCCGGTTTGTGCGGTCATAGTTGTCCAGAAAGGAGATTTTCCGGCCGCCGGTCTTGTAGGCGATGACCGTGTCGAGGCAGACGTTCTCCACGCTCCGGAAAATATGCGCCTCCACGTCGGGGTTCGTCTTTTTGAGCTCGCGGATGAGGCTTTTCACCTGCTGGCGCTTGGATTTGGCTTCCTCGTTCGGCCGGCAGGTCGTGCAGGTGTCGGTAAAGCGGCACGCACACTGGATGAAGTGCAGGTCGTTCGCGTCGCGCCACGCCTTGATGGCGTCCTCGCGGATCAGATACATCGGGCGGATGAGCTCCATGCCGGGGAAATTCGTGCTGTGGAGCTTCGGCATCATCGTCTGCACCTGCGCGCCCCAGAGCATCCCCATGAGGATCGTCTCGATGACGTCGTCATAGTGGTGGCCGAGGGCGATCTTGTTGCAGCCGAGCTGCTTTGCAAAGTTATAAAGGTACCCGCGCCGCATTCTCGCGCAGAGATAGCAGGGCGATTTTTCCACGTTGTACACAGAGCCAAAAATATCGGACTCGAAAATTTCCGCCGGAATGCCGAGCTTTTTGAGATTTCCCTCGATGATCTGCCGGTTTGCCGGGCTGTAGCCGGGGTCCATGACGAGGAATTTGACCTCAAAGGGAAACTTATTGTGCTTTTTCAGCTCTTGAAACAGCTTCGCCATCAGCATCGAGTCCTTGCCGCCGGAGATGCAGACGGCGATGCAGTCTCCGGGCTTCACGAGCTCATACTGCCGCACGGCCTTTGTGAAATTGCACCAGATCTTTTCGCGAAAGCGCTTGCGAAGGCTCGTCTCCACGCGGTTTTTCGTCTCTTCGTCATTCTGCTTTTCCATCGCGTCGCGAAGCCACGCAAGATACCCGCCCTTGAGGCTGTAGGCATCGAAGCCTTCCTCTTGCAGCTGCTCCGCCGCGGTGAGGCTGGCCTCGCCGTGGGCGCAGTAGAGAACGAGCTTCTTTTCGGCGTTCTCGCGTGCAAACGCAGAAAGCGCCTCCGGCAAAACCGCCAGTGCGTTCGGGAGCATTCCGTAAGCTCTCGTTTCCTCCGAACGCATATCGGCCAGAACATAGTCCGCCG
>CAKUJL010000336.1 GCA_934661715.1 uncultured Oscillospiraceae bacterium
CGTCTTCAGATGCGTATAAAGTTGTGATTTCGGTGAAAAGCACAAGTGCGCGCAAAAGTAGACTTTTCTTTTCACCTGTGATACCATACAAAAAGGGCAAAAAACGGCCAATTTTCGCCTAGTTTTTGCCAATTTTGAGGTGAAAAGAAAAGTCTACTTTAATTTTCACTTTTTGGGCAGATTTTCCGCCTTTGCCCACTTCAAAAACGTCGTCTGGGATACCCCCAGCCGCTCGGCCGCCGCCCGCGAGCCGAGCTTTTTTGCGCGCCATTCCGCCAGAATTTCGGGGAAGCCCTCGGAGACGGGCGCGGCCTCGCGGCCAAAGTGGACGCCTCGTTCCTTCGCCGCCACGATCCCCTCCGCCTGCCGCTGCCGGATGAACTCGCGCTCCGTCTGCGCGACGTAGCTGAGCAGCTGCAATACAATGTCCGCGATCAACTGCCCGGTCAGGTCGCGGTTCTGCCGCGTGTCCAGCAGCGGCATATCCAGAATGACGATCGCGGCCCGCTTCGACTTCGTGATGATGCGCCACTGCTCGAGGATCTCCGTGTAGTTCCGGCCCAATCGGTCGATGCTCTTCACGATCAGCGTGTCGCCCGGCCCCAGCCGCCGCAGCATCCGCCGATACTGCACCCGTTCAAAATCCGCCCCCGATTGCTTGTCCATGTAAATATCCCCCGGCGCGACCCCTACCTCCCGCATGGCGGCAATCTGCCGCGCTTCATTTTGTTCTTTCGTGGATACGCGGACGTATCCGTAGACCTGATCCATCTTCCTTCCTCCAAAACAAAAAGCACCCATGAGGGAACTCCGCTCATGGATGCTTTTTAACCGACAGAGAGACGCTCCCTGCCGGAAAAAGCTGACCGTTGACGAGGCGGCGCTTTTGGTTCCGTGCGCAGGCGCGTGTCTGACTCATCTCCCGAGGTTGGAGCTTCACAGTGACCGGTTCGCGGGGACTTTCACCCCATTCCGCTTTAAGCCCGTTCCCTTTAGAAACGGGCACCTGTACACTTGATTCAGTTGTCGAATGCTGTAACCTATTGGCTTACACTCGTATTCTAACAGGCGCTATTTTTTCCGTCAAGATGAATGTAAGCTATTGGAGAACAAATTAGCCACAAAAAGCGTACAGATAGAGGAGCTTATATGGAAAAGAAGCTGCTGGGAAAACGGATCAACGCCGCGCGGAAGGAGCGCGGATGGACGAGCGAGCATCTGGCCGAGGTCTGCAACATCAACGCGACGTATCTGCGTCAGATCGAGTCCGGCGCGAAAACGCCGAGCTTGCAGGTGTTCGTGTCGCTGTGCGATGCGCTGCGCGTCTCGCCGACGTATCTGCTGGCCGACAATCTTGCGGACGGCACGGCGAAGGATCTCGACGCGCTGCCGGAACTGTATAAAAGCGCCACGCCGGCCCAGGTCAATATGATCACCGCCATGGTCAAAAGTGCATTGGAGACGACGAATTGATTATGCCGCGTTTGTCATATCATGTGCGACCAGCGCGGTGTAATAGCTGTTCATCGTGCTTGGCGCATTAAACAGCGCAGTCAGCAGATATTGCCGGATGTTCCGAATCCGCGTTGTATTCTGCTTCAGGCAGTCCATGACGAAACGAATATGTTCACCGTTCAGCTTCAGCAGCTTTGACCGCACAACTTCGGTCGGGTAGTCATTGCCTGCAACGCGGATTCGGCTGCGCGTGCTGCAAACTGTTTCCTGCACGAGATCGACGATCTCGTCAAGCTGCTCTCGGTCAACGTG
>CAKUJL010000337.1 GCA_934661715.1 uncultured Oscillospiraceae bacterium
TGGCAGACTCGCTAGATTCAGGTTCTAGTGTCCACTCCGGACGTGCGGGTTCAAGTCCCGCCTCGCGCACCAACTCCCTGAAGCTTCGGCTTCGGGGAGCTTTTCTTTTCTTCTGTTCAACGAAAGGCACAAAATCACCCGCAAAAAATTGTTCGATTCTTACAAAAACCGCTTGCTTTTTGGCGCAGAGTGCGTATAATAGTGGGGTTGAAATTAGTATGTAGAAATGAAGGAATTGGACATGTATACCTTATTATCGCTTTCTGTTGCGGTGCTGGCTGGCTTACTGATGACGCGTGTGGCAAAGCCCCTGAAGCTGCCTTCGGTCACGGCGTATCTCGTCGCGGGCGTTCTCATCGGGCCGTACTGCCTGGGTCTGCTCGGCGTGCAGGGCATCGGCTTTCCGACGATGGACGACGTTTCGAAGCTGTCTCTGATCTCGGACGTCGCGCTCGGCTTCATCGCGTTTTCGATCGGCAGTGAGTTCCGCCTCGCCGAGCTCAAAAAGACCGGCAAGCAGGCGTTCGTCATCGGCGTTTTGCAGGCGCTGGCCGCGACGTTCCTTGTTGATATCGCGCTGGTCGCGATCGTTTTCCTCACAAACGGCAAGCTGTCCGTTGCGCAGGCCATCACCCTCGGCGCGATCGCCACGGCAACGGCTCCGGCGGCGACGCTGATGGTCGTCCGGCAGTACAAGGCCAAGGGCCCGCTGGTGGACCTGCTGCTGCCGATCGTCGCGCTGGACGACGCGGTGGGCCTTGTTGTGTTCGCGGTCTCGTTCGGCATCGCAAAGGCGCTGAACACGAACGCGTTTGACATCATTTCGATCGTGGTCGACCCGCTTGTCGAGATCGTCTGCTCGCTGGCTTTGGGCGCACTCGGCGGCTGGGTGCTCACGAAGCTCGAGACGCTGTTCAACTCCAACACGAACCGTCTGAACATGACCATCGCGCTGGTGTTCCTCATTTCGGCGCTGTCGATGACGGAGATCAAGGTCGGCCCCGTGACCATCGGTTTTTCGTCGCTTCTGACGTGCATGATGCTCGGCACGCTGTTCTGCAACCTCTGCCCGCTGTCCGAAGAGATCATGGCCAAGGCCGACCGGTGGACAAGCCCGCTGTTTGCGGCGTTCTTCGTCATCTCGGGCGCACAGCTCGATCTCGGCGTGTTCAAGGACGGCATGATCGTGCTCATCGGCGTCGTGTACATCCTCACGCGTTCGCTCGGCAAATATCTCGGCGCACACTATTCTTCCAAGCTCATGAAGTGTGAGCCGCAGATCTGCAAATACCTCGGCATCACGCTCCTGCCGCAGGCCGGTGTCGCGCTCGGCATGTGCGTCACAGCCCAGCAGCTGGGCGCGGAAGGCGAGCTCATCCGCAATATCACGCTGTTCGCGATCCTCATTTACGAGCTGGTCGGCCCGCTGCTGACCAAGATGGCGCTTCAGGCCGCGGGCGAAATTCACCCGATGGAAGAGGCCGTCAAAAACCGTCGCCAGATCAATCTGGAAAAGGCCGCGGCAAACAAGCACTGAACCGGCACAAGCGCACCGCTTTTCGCGGTGCGCTTTTCGCATCGTCCGGATAAATGGCAGGGGAGCGCGAAATATTTTTCCGTTTTTTCAAAAAAACACTTGCAAAAACGCCTCCAGTGTGGTACTATATGTGGGCTGAAAGAAATAAAGCAATTTCCGGGTGTGGCGAAGTTTGGTATCGCGCTTGAATGGGGTTCAAGAGGCCGCTAGTTCGAATCTAGTCACTCGG
>CAKUJL010000338.1 GCA_934661715.1 uncultured Oscillospiraceae bacterium
GTACTGGCGCAACGTCGGAGACGACGACGTTCTCAAGTGCATCCGCATGCTGACCTTCCTGCCGCTCGAGCAGATCGACGAGATGGACAAGTGGGAAGGAAGCCAGCTGAACCGCGCAAAGGAAATCCTCGCCTTTGAGCTCACGAAGCTCGTCCACGGCGAAGAAGAAGCGCTCAAGGCCCAGTCGGTGGCAAAGGCCCTCTTCGCGGGCGGCAGCGACGATACGCACATGCCGACGACCGAGCTCACGGAAGACCAGCTCTCGGGCGGCAAGATCGCGATTCTGGATCTGATGCTGGCCTGCGGCCTGATCCCGTCGAAGGGCGAGGGCAGACGTCTTGTCCAGCAGGGCGGCGTGATGGTGAACGAGGAAAAGGTCTCGTCCATCGACGCGTCCTTCACCGGCGAACAGCTCAAAGAAGGCCTCAAGATCCGCAAGGGCAAGAAGATCTACCACAAGGCCGTTCTGAAGTAAAACGTACAGGTTCCCTCACGCAGACGTTGTGTGAGGGAACTTTTCCTTTTCAGCGCCGGAAAACTATGATATACTGTTCCTGCGCCGCATAGAATGCCCCGAGGTGATGGCGATGAAGAAGCTGGCTCTGTATGCGGTGTGTGTTATGTTAACTCTAGCGGTGATCCTCGTCTGCGGATACTGCGTGACAGCGTTTCAAAAAACCGCGCCCGCGTTTGCGCAAAGCGACAGCGTGACGGTGGTCATTGACGCGGGACACGGCGGAGAAGACGGCGGGGCCAGCAGCCGGTCCGGGATTCAGGAGAGCGAGCTCAATTTGCAGATCGCGCGGATCACGAACGATCTTCTGCGCTTTGCCGGTGTGCGCACGCAGATGATCCGGACGCAGGACATCTCCGTCTACACAAGCGGCGGCAGCATTCAGGAGAAGAAAATTTCCGATCTGAAGGCCCGCGTACAGATGGTCGAAACGACGCCGGGAGCGATACTTCTCAGCATTCACCAGAACTTTTTCCCGGAAGCGAAATATCACGGGGCGCAGGTCTTCTACGCGAAGACGCCGGGAAGCGAGGACTTAGCAAAGCTCACGCAGGCGTATCTTCGCACGTGCGCCGACCCCGAGAACCGCAGACGGTGCAAGCCGTCGGAATCCGTCTATCTTATGGAGAAGGTCTCCTGCACCGCGATACTCGTCGAGTGCGGGTTTTTATCGAACGAGCCGGAAGCGGAAAGGCTCACGCAGAAGCCCTATCAGCAAACGCTCAGCGGGGCCGTCTGCGCGGCGCTTTGTACGTATCTTTCGGCAGAAGGAGAGAGCCAATGAAGGCAAAAAGCGTATTTATCTGCAACCAATGCGGCAACGAAACGCCCCGGTGGCAGGGCCAGTGTCCGGCCTGCGGCGCGTGGAACAGCATTGTGGAATTTGAAGACAAGAAGCCGGCCGGCCCCAAAGCCTCCGTCGGGCCAAAAAAGGGCGGAAGCGCCCCCAAAAAGCTGCGCGAACTCGACGCGTCCGACCGGCAGATCCGGTTTTCTACAGGACTCGGCGAGCTCGACCGCGTGCTTGGAGGCGGCGGGGTCAAGGGTTCCCTGGTTCTGGTCGGCGGCGCACCGGGCATCGGCAAGTCGACGCTTCTTTTGCAGATCTGCTCGTTTCTTGGGAAAACGCAGAAAATTCTCTACGTTTCCGGCGAGGAATCCGAGCAGCAGCTCAAAATGCGGGCAGACCGTCTGCGCGTCGAAAGCGAGAATTTATACGTCCTGTCGGAGACCGATCTGGACG
>CAKUJL010000339.1 GCA_934661715.1 uncultured Oscillospiraceae bacterium
ACGCGCTACAACTGGGAGCTGCCAGATAATCTCTCGGTCGGCTCGACCGGCAGCCGCGTTACGTTTTTGCAGTATGTGCTGACGGTTCTGTCTGAATTTCTGCCGTCCGTTCCCGCGCCGGAGATCACGGGCACGTACACCGAAAATACCGCCGATTCCGTCCGCGCGTTTCAGGTTTATGAAAACCTGCCCGCCACGGGCTCGATTGACGAGGCCACCTGGAACGCGCTTTACGCGCAGTACGCGGGCATCCGGGACACGGTGCTGACCGACGGGGAGCTTTTCCCGATCACAACGGCGCAGGCGCCCGAAGCCGTTCCCGTTTTCGCGCCCGAACGCGCCGCCGCGCAGAGTCCATTTCCCCAGCCGCCCACGGGAGAAGCCGCGCAGCGCTGGTCGGACACGTCGAGATTTCTGCAATACCCCGCCGGAGGCTTCGCCCCCGGACAAACGGACGAGGAGGCGCCGCTGTGATTTTTCCCGAAGACTATATTAACAGACCCGTCCGGAGCCTACAGACGATGCTGCGCGTTTTGTCCGCCGTTTTTCCCGATCTTCCAATCGTCAATCCCGACGGCGTCTACGGAAAAAGCACCGAAAAAGCCGTCCGCGCCTTTCAAAGGAGGGAAAACCTCCCCGCGACCGGCGTCGCGGACAACGACACGTGGAACCGGCTGGCCGGCTGCTATCTTCGCCACGGCCCATCCGTCCTGCCGCCGGAGCCGCTTTCGATCACGTGGAATCCGGGTCAGGTGATTTTGCCCGGAGAAGAGAACCTGCACCTTTATCTCATGCAGGCGATGATGGCCGCACTCTCCAAACTCTACGCGGACGCCGAGCCGCCGGAGATCACGGGCCGGTATGATCGCGCGACAAAGAAAGCGGTCCTTTCCTTGCAGGCGCTTTTCGGTCTGGAACCGGACGGCGTCATTGACCAGCGCTTCTGGGCGCACCTTGCGCGGCTCTACCGCCTGTCTGCCGGAGACGGCACGGTGCGGGTCTCACGGGAGGCGTTTCCGGAAAGCCGGTATCTTTTATAGCGCAAAAAACGGCATGGACGCAAATCCATGCCGCTTTTCTGAGGCAGCACCGCACAATTCGGCGAGCAGATTCGGCGAGAGATTTTTCGTCAAGGCAAGGTTTGGAAACGCAGGAAGGCTTTGTGCCTTTCAAGTTTTCAAACCGCAGCATTGACGGAAAAGATCCGCCGAGGCTCGAAGACGCAATTGTGTGGTGTTGCCTTCAGTTACTCAACCGTGACGCCGCGCTTGGCGAATTCTTCGACCATGAGGTCGAGGTCGGGTTTGATGTTGATGGGCTCGCCCGCGGACTTGATGGCGTTTGCCACGTCCTTCAGACCGTTGCCGGTGACGACGGAGACGACGGTGTCGTCCTTGCCGATGAGACCCATTTCGCACGCCTTTTTCACAGCCGCCGTGCCCGTGACGCCCGCGGGTTCCCCGAAGACGCCGCAGGTCCGGCCGAGGAGCTTCTGCGCCGCGAGAATTTCCTCGTCGGTCACGTTGATGGCAAGGCCATTGGACTCACGGATGGCCATGAGCGCCTTATCGGCGTTGCGCGGCACACCGACGGAAATGGAGTCGGCGATCGTGTTTTCCTCCATCGGCTCCCAGGGCTTATTTTCCTGAATGGCGCGGTTGATGGGGTAGCAGCCGGTGGACTGGGCGGAGATGAGCCGCGGCAGCTTGTCGATAAAGCCGATGGCGTACAGATCCTTCAGAC
>CAKUJL010000340.1 GCA_934661715.1 uncultured Oscillospiraceae bacterium
ATTTCGCTGCCGCAGCTGCCGCCGCCGACGGCCACCCGGCAAACCTTCTTCCCCGCGTCCGCAAACCGCACGCCGGGGCAGGAGAGGGCTGTCTTCACAAACGCGGCGAACGCTGCGGCATCCTGCGGCTGTACCTCTCCCATGCGGATAAGGCCGTAGGGCCGGCCCTGCGCGTCGGTTCCCACGGGGTTCAGGATCTTGACGTTTTGAAGTCCCAGCGTCTCGGCCAGCACGTCGTTCACACCGCCGGGGCATTGGTCCAGATTCGTGTGCAGGTTCATCGCGGCAATGCCGTTTTCGATCAGGTACAGCAGATTCCGCCCGTCATAGCTCTCGTCATTGACCTGCTTGACGCTTCCGAAAATGAGCGGATGGTGCGTCACGACAAGCTCGCAGGAAAGCGCCTTCGCCTCTTCGAAAACGTCCAGCATCGGGTCGAGCGCGACGAGCACCTTCGTGACCTCTGCGTCAAATTTTCCACACAGAAGCCCCACGTTGTCCCAGTCCATCTTCATGTACGCCGGGGCAAAGGCGAACAAAGCGTTATAAATATCACGGATTTTTGCCATGGTTTTCCCTCATTTCCTGAATTTCGCGCAGCGCCTGCGAAAAATACGAAAGCCGCTCGGGCCGCTGTTTTTCCGCGTTCGTGAGCCCCTCGACCGTCGCTGTCAAGGCATTTTCCACGCGCGAAAGATACGGCCCGACGAGCTCGCTTCCGCTTGCGAGCAGCGCAGGGGAGGCGTACTCCGTCCCTGGCGTGAGCGGCTGCGGCGTGCCCTGGCGCACCTCCATGACGGTGTAAAGAAAGCTCCCGTCCCGCACCGGCGTTTCGCGCAGGATCTCAAATCCCTCTTCGCACAGCCAGCGCCTCAGCACATTTCCCGCGCTCTGCGGCTGCAAAACGAACGTGAGGCCGTCTTTTTTCCGCCAATCGCACTGCGACAGAATTTTCAAAATCAGATCGCCGCCCATGCCCGCCAGCACCGCGCAGTCGATCTCCTCCGGCGAAATTTCCGCAAGGCCGTCTGACAGCCGGAACGCCATCGAACCGTCCACTTCGAACAATCGGGCGTTTTTCCGCGCGTTATCCAGCGGCCCTTTGCGCAGATCGCAGGCGATCACGTGCGGCGAAATTCCGTTTTGCAGCAGATAAATGCCGAGATAGCCGTGGTCGGTCCCAATATCCGCCACGCGGGAACCGCTCGGTACCATCGCCGCGCAGCAGAGCAGTCTTTTCGAAATCGGCAGCTTCATATGTACTCCTGACTCACAAATTTCATAAAAAAAGGCGGCCGAAGCCGCCTTTCGGCTTTTGCCGATCAAAGGCCTGCTTCTTCGCTGGCCTCGATGAAACGGTTGACCTGCGCAAGGAACGCGTCGGCGTCAACGCCGTGGACCATGCAGGCTTCCTCAACGGTCTCGCCGCGGGAGGACGGGCAGCCCAGGCAGTGCATGCCGATGGCCATGAACAGAGGCGCGGTCTGCGGCGCGATGTCGAGAACGTCGCCGATGATGGTGGATTTTTCAATTTTGACAGCCATAATTGTGGCCTCCTGTTTGTAGTTATAGTCGTATTATACCCAAAGTACAAATGTAATGCAATAAGGAATTTCGGGCTTCTACGGCAAAAGCATGGTTTCTCCATGTAACGCCGCACGGTACGTAGGGGCGGACGCCTCTGTCCGCCCTTCGGCACTACGAATTCGCCGCAGATTTTCGCGTTTCAAACATTTTCTGCC
>CAKUJL010000341.1 GCA_934661715.1 uncultured Oscillospiraceae bacterium
CGTGAGATTTCCCGGCGTGAAGCGCATTTGCACAGTCTCAGCGGCAGACCAACGTTCAATCCCCTCAGTCAGCTGACGCTGACAGCTCCCCTTGCCGCAAGGGGAGCCTTTGCTGGGTGCGTCCGGCTTCCAGCGTACCCGAACCGCGGAGGCGCGTGCAGAGCTAAGCGATCTCCGCGGCGGCCTGCACCAGAGATTTGCCGCTCGGCAATCAGATCGTTGTAAACGAACCGAAATCCAACGTAGTCGCAAAACAGCAAGAGAGTGCCTACGTAACCGTAAGCACTTTCTTTTTTCGTCTGTACAAATTGTCGAGACCCCCAAGATTTTCAAAAGGGCCGCGGCCCTTTTGTTGGGCTGCGCCGCAGCGCAGCAACTCTCCCCGCAACTTCTTCTTGGCGGCTCGACACCACTCTTCTTTGCGCAGCTAAGAAGAATGGGGTCGAAAACCCGCTGGCAGGCTTCTGCCAGAAAAAAGCCACATCCGCAAGCGCCAACTTGCAAAACGACCATTCAGGTGCTACAATGAGCCTGTAAAAAAACCTTGCGCCGCCGCAGGCGGCTTTTCGCGGGCCTCCGGTTAGAGAAGACTAACCGCCGCCACGCATGAAAAGAAGGGAAGATTCAACGATGAAGGAAAGCTACATGGCGGCCGATTTCCGGGAAACGGTAAAAGAAAAATTCCCTGCGCAGGAAAAGCAGCTGAACGCCGCGTTTGACGCAAGGCTTCTGGCGCTGCTGGACGAGAACGCCGGTGAGAGCAGGGAAAAGCGGCAGCACCTGAAGCGGCAGATTCTGCCGGGGATCGCGGCGTATGAGACGCTGCAAACGGTGATGCCGAAGGACGAGGCTTTGCGGACCGTGCACGGGTATGTGGAAAAGCTGGCGCGAAACGCACACAAAAAGCTGGTGTCCCTGCTGCGCGTTCCGGGGCTTTACCGGCTGGTGCCGGGCGTTTTTGTGAAGTCCACGCGCTCGTATTTTGGCCCCGCGGCGGGCTTTGCGGCAAAGGAGCTGCAAACGGATCAAAAGACGTGGCGCATCGACATGACGAAGTGCCCCTATCACGACACGTGCGTAAAATATCACTGCCCGGAGCTCTGCCCCTGCTTCTGTGACAGCGACGATATCAGCTACGCCGGGCTTCACCCGAAGCTTCTGTGGCACCGGACAAAGACGCTGGGCCGCGTGGGCGCTGCGCTTCATGGGCCAGACGGAGGAGGGGATGCAGACGATGCTGCGCCGGATCCCGGACAATATCAGTCTGGAATCCGTCCGGGCCACGTGGGCCGCGGGGCTCTATCTCTACCGGACGCAGTTTCCGGTGCAGAAGGACGCCAATGTCGCGTGCTGGTACGGCGAAAAAGAGGGACACATGAAAAAGGCCATCGCGAAATTGCGGCAGGCGTATCCGAAGCTGACAGTACGCGCCTTTCCCGGCTTCGGCCACGGCGAGATCATCAACCATCCCGAGCTTCTGGCAGAAGAACTCAGGCGGTTTGCTTCAGCGCAAAAATAGCCTCGCAGAGTTTCGCGTCCGCAGACGCGAAATAAAACGGAAATCCATTTTATCCGGCGGCGGCCTCCGACCGGAAAAATTCCTACTCGGTCAGCTGGCCCTTGCCGGTGGGGTAGGCCGCGATGCGGAAGTTGCCGCCGAACTCCGGATTCTTTTCCAGAAGCGTGACCCGGTGGCCGCGCTGGGCGCTGACCAGTGCTGCGTACAGGCCGCCGGGGC
>CAKUJL010000342.1 GCA_934661715.1 uncultured Oscillospiraceae bacterium
GGCCTTAAGTTTACCCTCTTCAGTCTTCGCTGCGCTCAGCCACCTCTCCTATAGGGTGTGGCAAGGGATGCTCACATGATACACCATTCAAGCTTCTTGACAACCTTCCAATATCGTTATATAATATCATCAAACGATATCATGGCTCGATATTGACCGGGAGGTGTTTATCATGCCGCGAAGGCCGCTGGAAAATCTGACGGAATCGATGTTCTATGTGCTGCTGGCGCTGCGCAGGGGCCCCATGTGCGGCATGGAGATCGCCGCGTTTTTGGAGCAGTCCACCTATGGCCGTCTGCGCATCGGCCCGGCGACACTTTACACGGTGCTGTCAAAATTCGAAGAGGTCAAATACATCGAGGAGATCGCCGTCGAGGGGCGCAAGCGCACCTACCGCATCACCCAGCGCGGCGTGGACGCGTACAACGCCGAGGTAAACCGCCTGACCGCGTGCCTTCAGGACGCAGAGAAGATTGGAGGGCTGCTGCATGACTAATCTGACGAACAAACGCCGCTGGTTTCTCGTTCCCTGCCCGGACTATGACGTGCCTGCGATGGAAAGCTGGCTGGAGGAGCAGGCGCTGCACGGCTGGTATCTGACGAAGGACGACGGCTTTTTCCTCGGCCTCGCGTGCTTCGTGCAGGGTGCGCCAAGGCGCGTGCGATACCGGCTTGACGCCATTCCGAAGGAAAAGGCCTTCGCGGATTTCCCCGAAAACAAGGCCGCTGCCATCGAGCTTGCGCAGGAGCTGGGCTGGGAATATGTGACCGAGCGGAAGGAATTTCTGTTCTACCGCTGCATGGACGAGACGCTCCCAGAACTCAGCACCGACCCCGCCGTGCAGGCTTTGTCCCTCAAGCGCGTGCAGAGCGCACTCGCGGGGCGTATCTGGAACATCGGCTATTTCCTGTTTGTGTATCCCATTTTGAATCTTTCGCTGCGCTTCCCGGCGTTTTTGCTGAGCGTGCTGACGCTCGGGACGCTGCGGTTTCTGGGTTTGGTTACCGTCACGGCCGTGCTTCTGATCGGCGCGGTGCGCGACTGGCGCAGACTCAAAAAGCTGCGGGCGCACCTGCGTTCCGGCGGGCGCATCGAGCACACAAACGGCTGGCACGACGAAAAAACGCGCTGCATCGCCGAAAAGATCCTGCATCCCGTCCTCACCGCCGTCTGGTTCGCGCTGCTGCTCACCTTTATCGTCGCGCCGGAGCGTGCAGGCGTGCAGGTGACGGACGCGTCGACGCTTCCCGTTCCGACGCTTTCCGCGATTTTGCAGCGCCCCATAACCCCGGCCGACGAGCGCAATTCGCTCCAGCTTGAGGAAGCAAGCGACCTGCTTGCGCCCGTCGTCGAAACGATCCACGAATATTACGGCGGCTGCAACTACGACACGACCTACTACGAACTGCGCACGCCGTGGCTTGCAAAATGGCTGGCGGATGATCTTTGGCGGTATGACGACCGGCATCTGTTCGGCAAGAATGTCTACGAGATTACCGAATATCCACTTCCCGACCTCGGCATGGACACCGCGTACTGCTACTACGGACGGCATTACGGCAACCGCGTCATCGTCCAAAAGGGCTGCAAAGTCGTCTCCGCGTACATCTGGTGGTCAAGCGAAGACGCCTTCCCCGCCGAATCCATCGCCCGCGCTCTCGCCAACGCGATCGAGTAGAAAAAACCTCCGAAGCGTGAAGCTTCGGAGGTTTTCTTCAATAACCCACGTTC
>CAKUJL010000343.1 GCA_934661715.1 uncultured Oscillospiraceae bacterium
CAAAAATTATGCGCGCAGTCGAGGCGCAATCCCTTTGCCAAAAAGCCCCTGCTTTTTGGCAGCTGAAAGAGGAAACCAATGTTTATTGATAAAACAAAAATTTATGTGAAAGCCGGCGCGGGCGGGAATGGCGCGATTGCTTTTCACCGCGAAAAGTATGTCGCGGCGGGCGGACCGGACGGCGGCGACGGCGGAAACGGCGGCTCGATCGTGCTGCGCGTGGACGACAACCTGTCGACGCTGATGGACTTCCGCTACAAGCGCAAATACACCGCGCCCAACGGCATGGACGGTCAGGGCGGCCGCTGCAAGGGAAAGCGCGGAGAAGACCTCATCATCAAGGTTCCGCGCGGAACGGTTGTGCGCGACAGCGAAACCAACGAGGTCATCAAGGACATGTCCGACTCGGAGGACTATATCCTCTGCAAGGGCGGTCGCGGCGGCTGGGGCAACCAGCATTTTGCGACCCCGACGCGTCAGGTGCCGCGCTTTGCAAAGGCGGGCCTTCCCGGTGAGGAGCACGAGGTCATTTTAGAGCTCAAGCTGCTCGCGGACGTGGGCCTTGTCGGTTTCCCGAACGTCGGCAAATCGACGCTTCTGTCCGTGACGTCCAACGCGCACCCGAAGATCGCGAACTACCACTTTACGACGCTCTACCCGAACCTCGGCGTCATTTACGTCGCGGACGGCGTGTCGTTCGTCATGGCCGATATCCCCGGCATCATTGAGGGCGCGGCAGACGGCGTGGGCCTTGGCCACGATTTTCTGCGCCACATCGACAGATGCCGCCTGCTCATCCACATCGTGGACGTGTCCGGCAGCGAAGATCGCGACCCGATCGACGATTTTGAAAAGATCAACGAAGAGCTGCGGCAGTATTCGCCCGATCTTGCCGCCCGGCCCATGATCGTTGCGGCCAACAAAGCCGATCTTCTTCCGCCCGACAGCGACAACCTGGAGCGATTGAAGGCGCACGTGGAGGCGCAGGGGTATGAATTTTACGTCATCTCCGCCGCCACGACGAAGGGCACGAAGGAGCTCATGCGCACCGTGGCCGGAAAGCTCGCGAATCTGCCGCCTGTGACGGTCTACGAGCCGGAATACGTCAAGCCGCTGGCCGAGGCGGGCGACGCGAAGGAGCTGAAGATCGAGCAGTACGACGACGTGTGGGTCGTCTCCGGGCCGTGGATCATGAAGCTGATGAACGATATCAACTTCGACGACTACGAGTCGCGCATGTACTTTGACCGCCAGCTGCGCAAATCCGGCCTTTTTGAACGCCTCGAGGAAATGGGCATTCAGGACGGCGACACGGTCAGCATTTTTGATTTCGAATTCGAATATACGAAATAAGCCACAAAGCCCCGCAGCAATTTAAGCTGCGGGGCTTCGCGGTTTGAAAAAGAAAAAGAGAAAAGAAAGAGGAAAACTGGATTTCCTGAGTCTTAGGATACGCCTCATTCATGTCGGAACTGTGAACGAGAATCAAAAGAATTGTGAACAGTTGCGCAAAAAACGGGAAAAGGCCCGACAAAACGTCGGGCCTTTTGGTGTCTTTCGGAAAATGTCCGGAAGATACCTTACTTCATGGAGCGCTCGTAGGCTTCGATCATTTTCTTAGACATGTGACCCATAGAATCGTCAGGGCCGGAAACCATTGCGGCGTCTGGCTTTTCTGCTTGTTCAGTCAAATCATGGATGATGTGACCCGTGCGGCTTTCGAG
>CAKUJL010000344.1 GCA_934661715.1 uncultured Oscillospiraceae bacterium
ACGGTGACATAGCCAAGTGGTAAGGCAAGGGTCTGCAAAACCCTCATTCCCCAGTTCAAATCTGGGTGTCACCTCCATAAGGTGGCAACAATTCGGATATTTTAAGCGCAACGCTTAGAATACCAAAGGGTTGCCACCTTTTTTTCTTTCAAATTCCGCACTCAGAAAAAAAGATATTTTCGCGTTATTTTGGTAACTGGGGAGATTCGAACTCCCCTTTTCACAGATTCAAAGGCAAAATCCTGAGAAGCGCCCTTTTTGCGGGCGCAAAATAGAGCGATCTTTCCTCAAAATTTTATACGATCTTTCGGGCGTCTGTTTGTTGGTTTCGTCGAAGCCATCAAAAAGGCGCCCTTTTTCATTTCCCGACGTCAAAAAGGGCGCCTCTGCCCAATCCATCACCCGGCCGGAGCATTTCAGGATGCTCCGGCTTATTTTTTTGCTTACGAGGAGGACTTCACAATGAACGATCAGAACGAAACCACGCAGCTCCGTTTCCTTGAAGAAACCGCCATTCGGCTGCGGCAGAACGGTTTTACGGTGGAGCCGATTGAAGATCACCACCTGCCCGTCCGCTGGGAAAAAGGGCGCCTCTGCCGCGTTTCCGGCAAGGGCAGCGTGTTGTACCGGCAGGAGAACGTGGACAGCGTCAGGACACAGGATGCGCTGCAAACCGTGATCGACACCGCCAAAATGACTTCGGAATACATGGCAATTCTGGAAACCGCGCCGCGGCTCAAAGCCAGCGGACTGGATGGCGACTACCGTATCCTCGCGGACTTCGGTGACGCGGTGCTGGCGGGCCACCCCACCGAGCGGGGCGTCCAGTTTGTGACTTGGGAGTGGGACTTCGACCGAGAGGGCGTCCATCACGGACATTATTTTCAGGACGACTACGAAGCCGCCAAGCGGGACTTCACCGTCCGCGGAAATCTTGTTCCAAAAGACGCCCTTTTTGAGCCGGAGCAGCTTGCGGAGATCTACCGCGCGCTAAGGTTTGTCCGTGAACAGGATGAAAGCCTTTCGTTTGGACGGGATCAGGAACTGGCGGAGCTGATGGAACAGGTCGGCGGACTGCTGCCCCCGAATGTTCCGCGGCAGCGGGACGCGCCGGAACAGAGCGGCATGACAATGAAATAAGTGTCCACGCGGGCCGAGCATTTCTGCTCGGCCTTTTTATTTTAACAGGAGGAAAAGATGATGGAAATTCATGGCACGATCCACTTCAAACTCATTCTTCCGCACTTCCCCGGCTTTCAGCAGGAGCCGCTGCCGGCACCTGTTTGCAGCCGCTCCCCGGAATGTGACGGCTGCCCTTACCCACGCCACGGCTTTCTCTGCTGGGGCGCGGATGGGACCTGTCTGCGGACCAGAATGAATAAAATCAACGGATTGGAGGAAAACACAAATGATGATTCAAGCGGTTCTCGGTAATCCCAACCACCCGGAATACGGCGTGGCAACCATCCCGTTCCCCATCCCCCGCAACCAGTACGCACACTGCATGGAACTGCTGGCGGCGTTGGAAATCGGCGACGCGGTCAAGGCGGACTGTAAGGTGGAGGAAGTTGATAGCTTTTTCTCTGTGCTCAAGTGCACGGAAATGCTCACGGTCAATGTGGAGGAACTGAACTACCTCGCCAAACGGCTGGAAAGCTTCGACACCGGCGAGGCCGCGCAGTTTCAGGCAATGGCCCACAAGCTGGAGCT
>CAKUJL010000345.1 GCA_934661715.1 uncultured Oscillospiraceae bacterium
GACGGAGATGACGTTCGCGCCGAAGATCATCAGCTGCGCGACTTTGCCCTTCGGGGCCCGCTCGGGAACGAAAATGTAGGTCTTGAAGCCAGCGGCCGCTGCATTGCCCGCCAGGCTCGACGCGGCGTTGCCGGTAGAGGAGCAGGCGATGATCTTTGCGCCCGCCTCGGTTGCCTTCGCAACAGCCATCGCGGAGGCGCGGTCTTTTAAGGACGCAGTGGGGTTGATGCCGTCGTCCTTGACCCAGAGCTTTTTGAGGCCCAAGAGTTCCGCGAGCTTCGGCTCTTCATAAAGGGGGCTCCAGCCGACGCGAAGGGGCGTGTCGGGCGTGGTCTCTTCGATGGGAAGCAGCTCCCGGTAGCGCCACATGGTGGGGTTCACGCGGTTTTTGAGCGTTTCCTTCGTGAAATGGGCCTTGATGTAGTCGTAGTCGTAAATGATATCGAGGATGCCGCCGCATTCGCAGTTCGTCAGATTCGGCACCGCCTCATATTCCCTGCCGCACTTCACGCAGCGCGCGCACTTGACATTTTTCAGCATAGTTTTTCTCCTTATTCTGCGTAGTAATATTCGTCCTCCGCCCATCTTGCCGGGTTGTCGCTGATGTATTCGCAAGCGCGGAGATAGTCTTCCTCACCGCGGAGCACGCGGTCATAAAACGACCGCTGCCAAAGTGTATTTCTACCCATTTTCCAACTTCTTCGCGTTGTAACAGACTTGAATCGCTGCACCAACCGTTGTAGGGGCGGACGACTCTGTCCGCCCTTCTCCCCGTCCAAATAGAAAATGGCATGGATATGGTTCGGCATAATCACATAACGATCCACCGTAACGCCCATATTCTCGTCTGCAAGCAATTCCAGGCATTCCTTTACCATTTCCCCAATCGGCGTCAATACCAATTCGCATGGTTCAAATGCTGCACAGGGGCGGACAGAGTCGTCCGCCCCTACAAAAGGTCTCACATAGGATAACAGTTTTTCGCGATTTTCGGTGCAGATCGTCACAAAGAACCAGCCAGCTTCATATGCAGAAGCCGGAAGCCGTATTCTTTTTCGACGCCTCTGTTCCATTTCTCAAAATTAGAGCGTCTTGAGAAGGCCAACTTCGTCGTTGAAAGCGTTGATGAGCGCGTCGAGGTCCTTGGCCTGTGCGTGGACGGCGTCCCACGTGCCCTTGGTGTCGTACCACTGGGCGTTGAGGTCTTCAACATCCATGCCCTGCTGCTCGACCCAGGTGTAGTACTTGAGGTTGTGGACTCTCTTGCGCTCGGTGTAAGTGAGCTCGAGCATGCTGTCGGTCTTGAGGTTCAGCATGTGCAGGTTGTGGTCGAGCTCTGCTGCCTGTGCGGAGTACGCGCCGTACATTTCGTTCAGCTCTTCGACACGGGACTTGTACATGACGGCGGAGTCGGTCAGAACGGTGACGACAACGTCATCTTCAGTCAGCTCATAGTACTTTGCCATCTTGATGCAGCAAAGGACGTTCGCGATGCCGGAAATGCCCATCCAGGTGAACTTTTCGATCTGCTCGTCGGAAAGGCCGAGGGACTTCAGATACTCCTGACCTTCCTTGCAGTTGAAGAGGCGAAGCAGTCTCTGGGAATCTTCGTCGTCGATGGCAATGGCCATGTCGGTGTTCTTGACGTTGTGGACCCAGGGGATGTGCTTGTCGCCGATGCCTTCGATGCGGTGGCCGCCGAAGCC
>CAKUJL010000346.1 GCA_934661715.1 uncultured Oscillospiraceae bacterium
CTCTACGAGTTTTTTGTTTCGTTTTTCGGATAGACGCACTCGAATTCTTCGAGGACGCAGAGGCCGCGCTCGTCGAAGGGCATTCCGGCGGCTTCATAGTCGGGCGTGAAGGCCTCGCGGTGCACAGCTTTCCAGTAAGAAAGCGACCGGTCGCCCTCGCCTTCCTTGTACGCGTGCTCTTGAGAGACTTCGTCAAAGGAAACGAGCGTCACTTTGGTGTCCCGGATGACGCAGGCCGCTTCGCCGGAATCGTATAGAATCACGCTGTAAGCGCCTTCCTCCGGCAGGGGTTCGTTTTCGAAGTCAAAGGCGATCTTCGCACTGGCTGTCGCGGTCTTCTTCCCTGCCAGCACAAGCCCAGCCAGCTCGTCCCCTACCGCGCCGCCGCCGCAGAAGGCCCAGGCTTCAAAGGGCGTTTTTTCGTCGATCCCGGACGCCGCGCAGAATGTGCGCCACATTTCGTCTGGCTTCATAACGTCCTCCTTATGTATTGAGCAGCAGCTCTTCGTCGATGCAGAGCCGGCCGTTTTTCTCCAGAAGGCCCAGCTTGCAGCGCCGTGCGATCTCGAAGAGCTTATCGCCGTTTACGCCGGTGAGATTGTCGACCTTGTCGAGAAGCTTCTGCGCCTCGGGATGAAAGCTCGATAGCGTGATGAAAATGCCGCGCGAGCCGTTTTCCGCGCACACTGCGCCGTAAAATTCGCGCACATCCTTGGCCGTCATGACCGCGTGGCGGTTTTTCATCTGCATGAGGATCGTCTCGCGGTAGCCCAGATCGTCCGTCGTGTGGATGACGCCGTCAATGCCGCCGTCGTCTGAGCCGCCCGTGACGAAGCCCTCGTCGACGGTTTTTCCCTCGGAGAGGTAGTACGCGCGAAGAAGCTTCACGCAGTAGCTCTCGAACCACTCGCCGCCTTTGGTGTGGATGGCCTCCAGAAAGCAGCGGTTGAGATCGCCGCCCTCGGCTGCCTGCCGCAGGAAGCCCCCGAGCTCCGTCGCGGGATAATCGCCGGGTGTGCCGAGCCGGAAGCCGCGGGAGGTCCGGACCACGTTGCGCTCTTTTTCCATCTCGACAAGGCAGCGGCCCATGACGCTTCGAAGGGCATTGTCGTCCTGCTTTGTAGGCGTTTTGTCGGTGCCGAAATAGCGCTCGGCGAGGCTGTAGAGCTCCTGCTTACCGATCACGCGGCGTTCGCGCAGGGTCTTCGTGATGAACGCACGGATGGCCGCGGGCGCAAATTCGAGGTCTCTGGCCTGCTCGAGGTGCAGAAAGCCCGCCTCGTCTTCGCGGATGGAGCCCGCGTGAATGAGGCTCGTCAGCACCATGCCGAGACGGCTCTTTGTCATCGCAAGCGGCGCTCCGGGGCTTAAGTCCGCGTCCTGTCCCGCATCCAATCCCAGCGCGGCCACGCCCGCCTCAATGAGCTGCTTGCGCCGCATCCGCCCTCCGCGCGAAAGCTCCCGCAGCAAAAGCCCCTGCAATTGTTCGTCCGTCCGTCTCATAGCCCCCAACCCTTTCCGTTTTTCTCTATCATACGCCATTTCGCGCCAATTTGCAACGTTTCCCATCAAAACGCACAATCCCGCCATTCCCTCCACCCCAGCCTCGCAGAGTTTCGCGTCCGCAGACGCGAAAAGAATGTAAATCCATTTTATCCGGCGGCTTTGCCGACCGGAAAAATTCCTATCGCCTCGCAAGTGTAGAA
>CAKUJL010000347.1 GCA_934661715.1 uncultured Oscillospiraceae bacterium
CTGCGGAAAAATGTCTTGCTCAGCGCAAAAACTCCTCGCTGCCGGTCACATTGGGAGTTTTCAGATACACCCTAGAATCGTTGATGCAGGGCTTTTCGCGTCCGCAGACGCGAAAAAATTCAAAATCATGTTATCTGGCGGCTCCGCTGACCGGACAGGACAGCCGTTAGCGGTTTTACCGCTTACGGATGTCGCGTACCCCTTGCGGGTAAACATACTTCTCGCCTCGCAAGTGTGGAATTTTGCCGCTTAACCCAAACCAGAACCCAGCAAAGCGGTTCTGATTTGGAGAGGAGAAGCAACGAAATGGATGAGCTCTGCCGCTTGCGGCGGAGCGAAGGATATGGAGTTTGCTTCGACGAGCGCGCAGTCGAGGCGCAATCCCCTTCTGTCAAGAAAGCGTCAGCTTTTTTGACAGTCTCAGAGTGTCCCCGTTTTTCTGGGCACGAACTCGCCTATGGGGGCGGCCTTGACTTCTCCGTGGTCGACGGCGAGCTGGCCTCTCAGATACACTTGCGCGATCGAGCCGCGGGTCTGCACGCCCTCATAGGGGGTGTATTTTGCCGCGGAGAGCATGTCTTCACCGCGAAGGACGGTGTCGGCCTCGGGGTCGTAGACGACGATGTCCGCGTCGCTGCCCGGCAAAATCGCGCCCTTTCTCGGGTACGCACCGTAGAGTCTGGCGGGGTTTTCGCTCAGGACCTCAGCCATTTTTTCCTTCGTGATTCTGCCGGACGCAACGCCGAAGGTATACATCAAGACGCCTCTCGTCTCCACGCCGGGAAGGCCGCCGGGGATTTTCGTGAAGTCTCCCCTGCCCGCTTCCTTTTGCTCAAGCGTAAAGCTGCAATGGTCGGTCGAAACGGTCTGGATCGCGCCGTTGTAAAGTCCCTTCCAGAGCATGGCCTGATCTTCCTTCGTGCGAAGCGGCGGGGCGCAGATGAAGCCCGCGGCCTTGCGGAAATCCTCTTCATAGTAGCCCGACTCGTCCAGCGTCAGATAGTGCGGGCAGGTCTCCACATAGACCTTCTGGCCTCTGGCTCTGGCGGCCAGCACCTCGGCAAGGGCTTCTTTGGTGCTCAGGTGGACGATGACGACCGGGGTATCGGCTACCTCGCAGATGCGAAGCAAGTGCGCCACGGCCTCGGCCTCCGTCGCGTTCGGGCGGCACTCGGGATGAGAGCCCGGCTTCATCTTTCCGTCCTGCTTGTGCTGCTCGATGAGCGCGTCAATGACGCCAGCGTTTTCGCAGTGGACGCCCGCGATGCCGCCGAACTTTTTGATCTCCTCGAGCGCGTAGAAAAGGTCCTTGTCGCCGATCATCATCGCCGGGTACGTCATATACATTTTGAACGACGATATGCCCTGCTCGAACATTTTGGGGACTTCTGCCTTAATGGACTCGTTCCAGTCGTCGATGGTCATGTGGAAGCTGTAGTCGCAGCTCGACCGGCCGTCGGCCTTTTTGTGCCACAGATCGAGACCGTATTGCAGGCTCTCGCCCTTATTGGGGCAGGCGAAGTCGATGACCATCGTCGTGCCGCCGCGGATGGCGCTTTTCGTGCCGGTGTCAAAGTTGTCGGCCGTCGTCGTGTTGCAGACGTCGAGATCAAAGTGTGTGTGCGCGTCGATAAAGCCGGGGAACAGGAGCTTTCC
>CAKUJL010000348.1 GCA_934661715.1 uncultured Oscillospiraceae bacterium
ATGTATGGTGGTCAGTCCACGCATCTGCCCATCAAGGTCAATATGTCCGGCGTCCTGCCTGTCATCTTCGCACAGTCTATTGCCTCTCTGCCCGCAACGATCATTGCCTTCACCGGCACGAGCAGCACCGGCTTCTGGGCCTGGATGAACAAGTACGTCTTCGATAGCAAGAGCGCAGTCTACATGGTGGTCTATTTCCTGCTGATCATCGCGTTCAGCTACTTCTACGCCACCATCCAGTTCAACCCCATCGAGATCGCCAACAACCTGAAGAAGAACGGCGGCTTCATCCCCGGCTTCCGTCCGGGCAAGCCCACGGCCGACTTCATCCTGAAGGTGATCAACAAGATTACGCTCTTTGGCGCTCTTTATCTTGCAATCGTGGCAATCCTGCCGATCATCGTCGGCAACATCATCGGCAACTCGTCTCTCGCCATCGGCGGCACCTCCGTCATCATCGTAGTCGGTGTGGCTCTGGAAACCGTCAAGGCCATGGAAGCGCAGATGCTGATGCGCCACTACAAGGGCTTCCTGGAGTAAGCCGGAGGAATCGACATGAAACTGATTCTTTTAGGCGCGCCGGGAGCAGGAAAGGGTACGCAGGCTGAGATCATCAGCGAAAAGCTGCATATCCCGACCATTTCCACTGGCAACATTCTTCGCGAAGCGATCAAAAACGGTACCGAGACCGGCATGAAGGCCAAAAGCTTCATGGACGCCGGCAAGCTCGTTCCGGACGACGTCATCATCGGCATCGTCTCCGAGCGTGTGGCGCAGCCGGACTGCGCAGACGGCTTCATCCTCGACGGCGTGCCCCGCACGATCCCGCAGGCCGAAGCGCTCGAAGCGGCAGGTATCCACTTTGACCGTGTGATCTCGATCGAGATCGAAGATTCCGTGATCGAGGCCCGTATGACCGGCCGCCGTGTCTGCGGCAGCTGCGGCGCGAGCTTCCACATCACAGCCCACCCGCCCAAGGTCGACGGCGTCTGCGACGTCTGCGGCAAGGAGCTCGTCATCCGCAAGGACGACGCGCCCGAGACGGTCAAGAACCGTCTGAAGGTCTTCCACGCGGAGACCGAGCCGCTCAAGGACTTCTATGCGAAGCTCGGCGTCCTGAAACTGGTCGAAGGCAATCAGCCGATCGATTCGGCCACCAAGGATATTCTGGCGGCGCTGGGTGTGTCATTATGATTTCAGTTAAAAATGAGCGCGAGATAGAGGTTATGCGCCGGGCCTGTAAAATTACCGCGGCAGCGCGTGCTTTGGCAGGCGAAATGGTAAGACCCGGCGTCACAACCAAACAGATCGACAAGGCGGTACACGATTATATCGTGTCGCAGGGCGCGAAACCAACCTTCCTCGGTTATGGAGGGTTCCCCGCAAGCGTCTGCATCTCGGTCAACGAGGTTGTCATCCATGGGATCCCGGGTCACCGGGTTCTCAAGGAGGGCGACATCGTCTCGATCGACGTGGGCGCACAGTGGGGCGGTTTTACTGGTGACTGCGCCGCAACGTTTGCCTGCGGAAAAATTTCCGCACAGGCACAAAAGCTCATTACGGTAACCGAACAGAGTTTCTACGAGGGCATCAAATTTGCACGTCAGGGATACCGGATCTCCGACATCGGCCACGCCGTTCAGACATACGTGGA
>CAKUJL010000349.1 GCA_934661715.1 uncultured Oscillospiraceae bacterium
TTATTGTGCCGTGCAGGATTATTCTGCGATTTCGCACTGGGTCTTGATGTCGAGATAGACTGGTTTCATGAAGAGAGCCTCGGCTGCCTCTACAGGGAGGTATTCATGGCCACTTGCATTAGTTTCCCTTACAGTGTCATCACCCTCAAACTGCTGGATTTGCATGATTCCATAGTAGTAGCGTGGAGTAGCTTCCCCTTCCTTCTGTCTTTCTGAACGGAAGATGATGTAGTCACCGGCGCGATAGTTCTCCTTAATCTTATCCTTACTAGTATCCCCGGCATTGAGCAATTTGCGGAGAAGACCGCTGCCGCCTATATTGGTGACTTTCTCAGGATCCGTTTCTCCAAGAGTAGAATTGTCAAGTTTTCTCTGGATTTCTCCGAGAGCGTAGAAAGCCTTGATCTTTTCGAGATTTGTAGTAGGGGTCTTGAGCTTGAAGAAAATTGCGTCAACAGCCTTGAAAAGTTCTTCTTTCTCGCCCCAGCCCCAACTGCCTCTGATATACTGCATTTTGAAAACTTTATCCGTTTCGGCCTTAGTTTTGTCGAGTTTGTGGTCTCCATATTGATAAACGTCGCACTGGCGTCCTACAGTTCCTGCTGAGAGTTTGTCAGCAGTACAGAATGTATAACCTCTCTGACCTCCTATTAAACCAGTCTCATTAGGTTTGATAAGTGTAGTCTTTCTTAGAACATTGGCAAAGCAGAAACTGACGTCTTTTCCGTCAACCGGGAGAACATCGTTGAGGCTGAGAACGTGCTCGATCTTGCCGTTCACCTTGACTCCGTGCATTGAGAAGAACGATTTGGTGTCGGATCCGGCGCCTGTATTCGGGTCCGGGTATTTATCCGGGGTGTTCTCGTTATTCTCAACCTTGTTGTCCGGATAAAGTGCTACTGCGTCATTGAACCATACGTCACCCTTAGGCTCTCCAGTTACTTTAGGAGTGTCGAAGTAGAATGTCTTGGATGCACTGCCGTTGGAAAGAACTACCTCGATGGCATTGATTTCTTTCGAGTCTGCAAAGAATTCAGCGGTAGCTGTCGTTCCTGTTACTGTTCCGTCCTGAGCCTCGCCGACTACGCTATAGCTGCCGTCTGCCGCTTTTTTAGCTCCAGTGAAAACGGCCTTTGTTACGGCTGCGCTGCTGGTAATGGATCCTGTAAGAGCGACAGGTTCTCCATAAGCGAGAGTCTGTACTGTTTCAAGTTTGAAATCTGCATCAAGTGCCTTCTTGTTGTCATCGTTTTTGTCGCAGCTGGCGAACAACATGGTAAGTGCTGCTGCGAAAAGTAATGATTTTTTCATGATTTTGTTGATTTATGTGGTTGATAATAAATTATTTATTCCATTTCAATATCTGCGATAACAGGGAAGTGGTCGGAAAGGAGCCTTGCTTTGCAGACGCTGGTTTCAAGAAGTTTTACACCATTGCCCTTTCTGCTGTAGATGTAGTCAATCTTCATGGATGGCTTCATCGTGCTGTATGTCAATTCCCTGTTTGTGAGATCATCCCAGCCTTTTCTGAGGAATGCCATTTCCGGGCTGTCAGGCTCGGCATTCATGTCACCTGCCAGGAATACTGGATTCTTGATGCTCTTCACCTTCTTCTGGATGAATTTGACCTGCTCAA
>CAKUJL010000350.1 GCA_934661715.1 uncultured Oscillospiraceae bacterium
CCTGCGGGACGATTCCGTTTCCCTCGGAGACGAGCGGCTGACAAAAATCGACCGCCTCGCGATTGTTCTGGGCGCGGAAGGAGACGGCCTTGCCGGTTCGACCATCGCCGCGTGCGACTACACGGTACGCATCCCGATGGGCCACGGCGTGGATTCTCTGAACGTAGCGGCAGCAAGCGCTGTTGCGTTTTGGGAATTACGCGCAAGATAACAGAAAACCGGCCTTCAAAAGGCCGGCCGCATCTTCTATCCATCTTCGTAGGGGCGGACGCGGCTTCCGCCCGGCAGAATATGCTGTTTTTACGAAAAACTTCGGCGAAATCGTAACTTCCCAAGGGCGGACAGAGGCGTCCGCCCCTACAGAGGTCATCCGAATCCAGTACAAAAACGTCAGTTCTTCTCGCTGATGAATGCCGCGCCAAGAATCAGGACGGAGCCAATGGCGCTGAGGACGCTGAAGGGCTCTTGCAGGATGGTGACGGAAATGACGATCGCAATGACGGGGTCAATGTAGCTGAAGATCGCGATGGTCTGGGCGCGAAGGGCCTTCATGCTGCCAAAATACAGGGCATACGCAAAGCCCGTGTGGAACATCCCGAGCACAAGAAGACAGGCAAGGGAAACAGGTGCGAACGTCTCGGCCGTCACCGTCTCCCCCGTCAGTGCGCAGTACGGGATCATCACGAGCGCCGCGGAAAGCAGCTGCACGATGGTCTTATCAAACGCGCCGATGTTTTTGAGCTTTTTGTTGCAGATGATCACGCACGCGTAAAATAGGGCCGCGCCGAGACCCAGCGCAATGCCCGTGAGCTCCCGCGCCTGCGGCAGTCCGCCGCCCACAACGCCGGAAATGAGCACCATGCCGCAAAGCGCCGCGAGAACGCAAAGCCCCTTTTTGAGGCTCAGCTTCTCGCCGAGCACAAAAGGCGCGGCCAGCGTCAGAAAAACCGGCTGCATGTAATAGCAGAGCGTCGCCGTAGCCACCGTCGTATACCGGTACGCTTCAAACAAAAGCGCCCAGTTGAGCCCCATCACGCCGCCGGAAAGGAGCAGAATCCACAGGTTTTCCCGGATGGCGGGCAGGTCTAATTTCTGCTTTCGCAGCGCAAGATACAATAGAAGAAACGCCGTTCCGAGCACGCCTCTTGAAAGCGCGATCATTCCCGAGCCCAGCGCGATATTGCGCACGAACAGGCTGATCGTGCCGAAAATGCACAGCGAGGCAATGAGCTTCAGCTTCGATTGTGTTTCGATCGTTTTCACAAAAAATCCCCTCAGAATTTTGTCAATTTGCCGGTTTTCCCTATCATATCGCAGAATGCGCCGATACGCAAGTGCGATCGTTCGGGAAAGCCGGAATCCATAAAGGAGGAATCCTCATGAAGGAAGTCAAAAACCCCAGAAAACCCTTGCTGTACTATTACGGCGTCGTGCTTCTGGTGCTGCTCGTCTTTAACCTCTTCATCACGCCCCTTCTTCTGAAGGAGGAGGTCACGGAGGTGGACTACGGCACGTTCATGTCCATGACCGAAAATAAGAACATCGGGCAGGTGCAGGTCGAAGACCAGCAGATCGTCTTTACCGACAAGGACGAAAAGAACGTCTATCAGACAAACGTCATGGACGACCC
>CAKUJL010000351.1 GCA_934661715.1 uncultured Oscillospiraceae bacterium
GCCCGGTCGTGGGAAGCGAACAGGGCGGAACACGGCCGGTGCTGATCGTCCAGAACGACACCGGCAACCGGCATTCTCCGACGGTCATTGCCGCGGCCATCACCAGCCAGACCGGAAAGGCGCGTCTGCCGACGCACATCAGCCTTTCGGGCCACGACGTGGGGCTGAGCAAGGACTCGATCGTGCTGTTAGAGCAGATCCGTACCATCGACAAGCGCCGTCTGCGTGAGCACATGGGCCACGCCGATGAGAGCGTCATGAATCAGGTCGACTCGGCCATCGCGGTCAGCTTCGGCCTGCCGAATCCAACGGCATAAAGCAAAAAAGCTCCATCCTTCACCGGATGGAGCTTTTTGCTATGTATGTGGTGTAATGCAAAACCCTGTAGGGGCGGACGACTCTGTCCGCCCTTCGACAGTACGATTTCGCCGCAGATTTTCGCGTTTCGGAGTTGCAATTTGCCGGGCGGACAGGGGCGTCCGCCCCTACGAACGGTGCGGAATCCGGAAGAGGGGAGTACCGTCCGTATGGAGAGTTGTTGAATGGAAGGTTACTGACCCAAAAGCGCGATGCCTTTTTCGATTCTTCTCAAAGACTCCTCTTTTCCGAGCAGGGCGCAGAGCTCGGTTGCGCCGCCGGGGGTTGAGGCCTTGCCGGAGACGGCCACGCGAAGCGGCCACAGGATGATCGAATTTTTCACGCCGCGATCATTTGCAACCGCCACGAGCTTTTCATAGAGCGCCTCGTTGCTCCAATCCTCCTGCGCCTGCAAGACGGGAAGAAGGACCTGAAGCGTTTCGAGGGAATTTTCCAGATTCGTCTTGGACTTCTTGTGGATATAGAGCTCCGGCTCGTATTCGGGCAGCGTATCGATGAAATCGACCCGCTCGGGAAGATCGGAGAGAATTTCGCACCGGGACTGCACGAGCGCGGCCACCTTGTGAAGATCGACGCTTTCGTTCGTGATGGCCTTCTTGAGCCACGGCTCGGCCTTCTGGTAGAATTCCTCTGCCGAGAGCTTTTTCATATACTCGGCGTTCATCCAGCGCAGCTTTTCAATATCAAAAACGGCGGGGGATTTGGAGATACCTGCAATGTCGAAAATTTCGGCAAGCTCGGAAAGAGTGAAGAACTCGCGCTCGGCGTTTTCTCCCTTGGGGCTCCAGCCGAGAAGCGCCACGTAGTTGAGGACTGCCGGGGTAAGATAGCCCTGCGCAATTAAGTCTTCGTAGCTCGGGTCACCGTGCCGCTTGGACATTTTGTGCTGGCTATCACGCATGACAGGCGAGCAGTGGACATACGTCGGAACGTCCCAGCCGAAGGCTTCGTAGAGAAGGTTATACTTCGGGGCCGAGGACAGATACTCGCTGCCGCGCACGACGTGGGTGATGCCCATGAGGTGATCGTCCACAACGTTTGCGAAGTTGTAGGTGGGAAGACCGTCGGACTTCAGAAGCACCTGATCCTCGAGCTCCTTGTTTTCAACCGTAATATCGCCGAAGGACGCGTCGTGGAACGTGGTCGTGCCCTCGTGCGGGATGCGCTGGCGGATGACGAAGGGGGTTCCTGCCTCGACTCTTTTTTCAGCCTCTTCCAAAGACAGATCGCGGCAGGCGCAGACGTGCTT
>CAKUJL010000352.1 GCA_934661715.1 uncultured Oscillospiraceae bacterium
CAGTACGTCCGCGGCTTGATGGACGGCAACGAGGCGCGCGACTGGCTCGGGCTGAGTCCCAGAAAGGGGCTTGACAAGCTGGTCATTCTGGAAAATTACATCCCGCGCGATATGATCGGCAATCAGAAAAAACTTGAGCAAGGAGGCGGTGACAATGCCGAATGACCGCAAGCAGCGCCAGGTGCGCTGCGTGGCGCAGCCGTTCCAGACGCGAGACGCCGGGGACGACCTGTACATCGAGGGCTATTTTGCCGTGTTCAACAGCGAGTATCCCCTCTGGGAGGGCGCGACCGAGGTCGTAAAGCCGGGTGCTTTCACGAACTCCATTTCCGGCGACGTCCGCGCTCTCATCAATCACGATTCGAGCCTTGTGCTCGGACGCACAAAAGCCGGCACGCTGACGCTCCGTCAGGATGAGCGCGGGCTTTGGGGCAGTATTAAGATCAACCGAGACGACGTTGACGCCATGAACCTCTACGCCCGCGTCCAGCGGGGTGACGTTGACCAGTGCTCGTTTGGTTTTAAGATCAAGCGCGAGACCTTTGTGGATCTTGGAAACAATACCTACCGCTGGGAGATCGAGGAGGTCGATCCGCTGTATGAGGTATCGGTGTGTACGTTCCCCGCCTATGAGGAAACGTCCGTCAGTGCCCGGCAACGCGACTTTGCCGAGATCCAGCAGCGCAGGGCGGAAGCCTGGCGCGAAACGATGAAAAACAGAATTGGAGGTAAATCGTAAATGGCACTGAAAGTACTGCTGCTGCGCAGCAAGCTCGCGCCGCTCCAGACGCAGCTCGCGGGGCTGGAAAGCGTGCGAGACGGCTTCGCCGCCCGCGAAGCGGAGCTGGCTCACGACATCGAGGAGGCGCAGACTGAGGAAGAGCGCAGCGTCGTCGAGAATGCCGTGGAAGCCTTTGAGCAGGAGCGGGCAAGCAACGCCGCCGAGCTCAACCGCGTGCAGGGCGAGATCGACGCGATCAACGAACAGATCCGCAGCCTGGAGGCTGCGCAGACACCGCCTCCGGCGGAAACGCTCGCAGGCGACCCGGAGACGAGAACTCACGAAAACGAAAGGAGTTACAACACCATGAGCAATTCCGAACGCCGCTGGTTCGGGCTTACCTACCAGGAGCGCGACGCGCTTCTGCGGCGCGATGATACGCGCGACTTTTTGCAGCGCGTGCGCGAACTGCGCACGCAGAGCCGCAGCGTTAAGGGCGGCGAGCTGGGCATCCCGGACGGCTTCCTGCCCGTCCTGCGCGATCTGACTTATCAGGAATCCAAATTCCTGCGTTTCTGCTCCGTGAGCGTATTCCGCGGCACGACCCGCATGAATGTGGTCGGCGTTGCGCCGGAGGCAATCTGGACGGAAATGACCGACGCGCTGAACGAGCTGGACATTAACTTCTGGCAGCTCACGATGGACGGCTTCATGGTCGGCGGCTATCTCGCCGTTCCCAACTCGACGCTGATGGACGATTCCGATCTTCAGCTTGCGACGACGATCCTGCAGCTTCTCGCCTCTTCGCTGGCTAAGGCGATCGACAAGTCCATCTGGTTCGGCACGGGCTCGCATATGCCGGTCGGCATCCTCCCCCGGCTTGCCGCACAGTCCAAGCC
>CAKUJL010000353.1 GCA_934661715.1 uncultured Oscillospiraceae bacterium
GTGTCTGGCCGTCGAAGTCCAGCTTGACGCCGATGTTGCTCTCGCCCTCCTTGTTCTTTGCCACGCGCAGCAGGCGGCGGCTGTTGGGTGCGTCCTGGTCTTCGCGGTACAGGAGCATGACCACGTCCGCGTCCTGCTCGATCTGGCCGGATGAGCGAAGCGACGACAGCGTCGGCGGCGGGATCTTGCCGCTTTTGCCGCGCTCCGGGCGCGACAGCTGCGACAGCGCAATGATGGGAATGCCGGTCTGCCTGCCAAGCTGCTGCAGGTCGCTGGAGATCTGCGAGACGTTTTCGTAATCGCTGGCGTAGCGCGAGGATCTGACCGGCTTGATCTTTTGCAGATAATCGACCACGATCAGGTCAAAATGCCGCGACAGCGCCCAGCTGCGAATGTCCTGTACGGTCATGCCGCTGGCCTCGATCAGCTGCAGCTTCGGCCCGGCAAGTTTTTGCCCGATCGCCGCCATCGTGTCCCAGTCATTTCTGTTGAGCGCGTTCAGCTTGAGTTTTGCCAGTCCGATCTGCGCAACAGACGCAACAATGCGGTCGTAGAGTTTGTCTTTGTCGGTCTCGTAGCTGAAAAAGCCGACTTTCTTTTTCTCGGCCATACGAAAGGCCGTGCTGAGGGCAAAGGTGGTTTTGCCGTCCGAGGGATAGCCGCCGATGACGACCATATCGCCTGGCCCTGCATAGATCGCGTCGTCCAGCTCCTGAATGCCCCAGCGCAGGTACTCTTTCTTGACATCCGGATCATGCCGGGTGAAAAAGTCCTTGTAGGCCTCTTCCATCGTTGCTGTCCGGACGCCTGGACGGCTGACCATGATCGCGTTGGCCCGGTCGAGCAGCTGCGCAATATCGTCCTCGGATTCCGCACCGAGAATTTCTGACGCGAGATCCTTGAGCGACATGAGCCGCGCCCGCTGCTTTAAGATCCGCACATACTCGCCGACATTGGCCGCCGTCGGCGTGGTCTGCATCAGCTTGGACACAAGATCATACATGGCCGTGTTCTTCCCGCCGCCCGTGACCTCGGCCAGCACCGTGACCGCGTCGATCTTGCGGTTGTCGGCATACAGGTGCGTGATCGCGTCGAAGATCATGCGGTATGTCGGCTGCGTGATGTACTCCGGCCGGACCTCGGCCAGCACCGCGCCAACACAGCGGCTGTCGATCAGCATGGAGCCAAGCACGGACGCCTGCGCGTCCAGCAGGTTCTGCTGATCCAGCGCGGATCTGTCTACAGCCATCGCGTCCCCTCCGTGTCGACCGTGCGCAAAGGCGCGGCCGGAACCGGCTTCCGCTCCTCATCCGTCCAGCGCTGCTGGTTGAGATACGTCGAAGCGTGTGGGATGCCGATGCCCCTCTGCCACTCCTCGGACGCCATCTGCTGCACAAGGCAGACGGCAATGTGGTCGATCAGCGCGTCGTCCGGCTGGAGCTTATCCCAAGCCCGGATCGCGGCCTGCCGTCCCTCCCCGCGGGGATAGAATTTCCAGAAGCCCTCAAAGCGCTCCGGCTTCCAGTCGGCCGTCGCCTTCGGCTCCGTTTTGCGCTTTTTCGGGCGCTGACCCCCTTGGGGGCCTTTAGGGCGTTAATCATGTAAATTATCTAACTCA
>CAKUJL010000354.1 GCA_934661715.1 uncultured Oscillospiraceae bacterium
CCTTACCCGTTGAAACGCAGGATTCTCAGCGACACGGGACATCTTTCCAATGAGGACTGCGCAGGCGCGCTTTGCAGGTATTTGACGGAGCTTGGCGGAGAAAAAATTCCGCAGGTGGTTTTAGCGCATCTGAGTAGTGAAAACAATACGCCTGTGCAGGCACTTTTGACGGTTCGCAATATTTTAGAAGAAAACGATTTTTATGTCGGAAGAGATTTGGCACTTTCGGTGGCACCCAAGGACACGCCGAGCCGGCTTATCGTAATTTAACGGAGAGAAAAATGAACATCCAGATTATATGTGTCGGAAAATTAAAAGAAAAATACTGGACGGACGCGGTCAGCGAATATAGGAAGAGACTTTCCCGTTATTGCGGCATGGAGATTGTAGAGCTGAAAGAGTCAAGGCTTCCCGATAAAGCCTCTCAGGCCGATGAGGAAAATGTGAAGGTTGAGGAAGGCAAGGCGATTCTGAAAGCGATTAAGGAAGGGACTTTCGTAATTACGCTCGAAATCCTCGGCAAACAGCTTTCTTCACCGGAGCTGGCGGAAAAACTTGAAACGCTTTCACTGGATGGCAAAAGCAATGTTGCATTCATCATAGGGGGAAGCCTCGGATTGAGTGCAGAAGTCAGCAAGCGTTCGGATTTTAAATTATCCTTCTCAAAAATGACCTTTCCGCACCAGATGATGCGCGTGATTTTGCTTGAACAGATTTATCGTAGTTTCAAGATTATAAAACATGAAACTTATCATAAGTAAACATGGAAGTTATGAGGGGTAGCAGAGCGATCCAAAACCGACGAAAAAGCCGCTAAGAAAATGTAAAGAAAATGCCGAAACAGGTGCTTTTTTAACGCTACTCAAGCAAAAAGAGGTGGAAAATTAAAAAAAAAGTGGTATAATTACTAAAGCGATTAGAAGAGACGAAAAGCTGGAAAAAGTAATATTTGGCTAGACAGATGAGACTGCCGGATGTTACTTTTATTGATTTTTAGGAGAAAAAAAGAAAGGAGGGGCTGATATGATAAATGTTGACGAGCTTGGTGCCCGAATTATTATCGGTTTCGGTGACGGACAGGTTTTCTTGACAGAAAGTACGCTGTGGGGATTTATCATAGCGGCGGTCATTGCGGTATTTGGCATCTGGCTGGGGCATGGATTAAAAATCGTACCGGAGACGAAAAGACAGCTTGCTGCAGAGTTCATCGTGGAAAAGATTTATGACTATGCGAGAGAAAACCTCGGAAGAGATGCGGAAATTTTCGCCCCGTACATCGGAACTATTTTTCTCTATATCTTAATGGGAAGTTCCCTTGGACTGTTCGGGCAGAGACCGATTACCGCAGATGTAAATGTCACTTTCGGACTTTCCGTTCTGACTTTCCTGTTGATTCAGGTAAGCGGATTCAGAATCCTTGGGGCAAAGGGTAAGCTGAAGCACATGTGCGATCCGTATCCGTTTATGTTTCCTCTGAATATTTTGGAGGACTGCACGCTTCCGGTGTCGCTTGGCTTCCGACTTTTTGGAAATATTTTCGGAGGGGTTATCGTAGTGGATCTTTGGATGAACCTCATGGACTGGCTGAGTTCCTTGATTTGCAGTGTGCCTTTCTT
>CAKUJL010000355.1 GCA_934661715.1 uncultured Oscillospiraceae bacterium
AAGGAAAAATGGCGCGGCGCAGCGTGAAAAGACCCGCTGTCCGGGTGCGTTGGGAGTTGGAAGAATACACCCTAGGGTTTTCCCCATTTTAGTGCGGTTCTCCGGCCTCGTCAAGCAGCGTGGACAGATGTTTACAGTTTCGTAATACTATCCAGTACAAAAACTTTACTTGACAAGCGGGGGAAAAGCTGGTATGATAGGTGCAGTTAAAGAACTCTAACTCGTATGGGAGCGAGGGAGTTCGGAAAAATATTTTTCCTGTGCGCGTCTTCGGACGCATATTCTTTTACAGAGTGGTTAAACTACTCTAACCAAAGAAAGGAGCATCTTATGAGCATTGTCATTCTCGGCGGCAACGAATGTATGGAGCGCCGCTATAAGGACCTTTGCGACAGCTACCAGTGTCAGAGCAAGATCTTCACCAAGCCCGGCGGCGGCCTGCGGAAAAAGGTAGGAAGCCCGGATTTGATGATCTTCTTCACCAGTACGATGTCCCACAAGATGGTGCAGGGCGCGATGAGCGAGATCAAGGGGCAGGGAACGGTCATCGAGCGGTGTCACACGAGCTCTCTTTCCGCGCTGCGCGGGATTCTGGAAAAGCACGTGGGGAGCCCGGCGTAATATGTCCGAAGACCTCTTTGTGCGCCAGTGTGCGCCGACTCTGGCCGGCATCAAAACCGGAAACCTCTTCCGCGTCGAATGCGCGGACAAAAAAGAGCTTTTGTCGCAGATCCGCGATATGAACCAGCGTCTGCGCGAAAAGGGGCTGTGCCTGATCCCGCTGCGCTTCTGGGGCGCGAACGCGCTGTTATATCTCTACCGGCCGTCGCGGCTGCGGCTGGACCTCAAAAACGAGCAGGCGCAGAAAACGCTCCGGCAGGCGGGCTACGGCGATGAAACCCCCGAGCGCTGCATCGGAAACCTCATCAAGCGCTTCCAGCGCAGCGGGGAATTTCCGCATGAAATCGGCCTGTTTCTGAGCTACCCGCCCGAGGATGTGCAGGGCTTTATCGACCACAACGCGAAGGACTTCAAGCTCTCCGGCCTCTGGAAGGTCTACGGAGACGAGGCCTACGCCCGCGCGGCGTTTGCGCGGTATAAAAAATGTACGGATATCTACTGCCGCAGCTGGCGTTCGGGCGCAAGTCTGGAGCAGCTGGCTGTCGCAGGAAATTGATTGACCAGAAAGGAACGTAAAACAATGAAAAAGACGGCTGTTGTATATTGGAGCGGCACGGGTAACACCGAGTCCATGGCAAATGCGATCGCGGAGGCCATGAAGGCCGCCGGTGCGGAAACGGAAGTCATGACCTCTGAGCAGGCGGACGCCGGCAAGCTCGCGGGCTTTGACGCCATCGCCTTCGGCTGCCCCGCAATGGGCGCGGAGGAGCTCGAGGAAACGGAATTTGCCCCCATGTTTGACGCGGTCAAGGGCTCTTTGTCCGGCAAGGACGTCGCACTCTTCGGCTCCTACGGCTGGGGCGACGGCGAGTGGATGCACACCTGGGAGGACGACTGCAAGGCAAACGGCATGAACCTTGTCTGTGACAGCGTCATCTGCTGCGAAGCGCCCGACGACGAAGCTCTGGAGGCCTGCCGCAAGCTCGGCGCGGAA
>CAKUJL010000356.1 GCA_934661715.1 uncultured Oscillospiraceae bacterium
GGATTGGTCGCTGACGACGGTGTTTTTCTTCCGGAAGCCGCGCCGGACGAGGTGCTTTTGACCGTGCGCCCGCGTAAGCCTTTGACGGTGCATGCACGCACGGTCTGGAATTTTGAAAAGAGCAAGCTCGGCGTGAGAGAAGACCGTCTTCCGGCGCTTTTTCGCAGTTTTCCGGAAAGCGAAACCGCTTCTCGCGGACTGGCGCTTTTCCTGCGCGATCAGGAAAACAGCCCAGACGCCTTCTGCGCGGGACTCGAGCGGCTTTTTGAGCAGGCGGCGCAGCTTTACCGGCAGGAGAGCATCACGGTCGGAACGGTCTTTGTCTCCGGCGGGCTCGGCGCGTGCGAATTGGAAAGCGAAGAAAACGAACTTCGCGACGTATCGCGGCGTGTGCGAGAAAGCTATGAGAAAATTCTAAGCCCGCTGGGACTGCGCGTCCGCATCCAGATCGCGCCGGGACGGTTTCTGGCCGCGTCTCACGGCCTTCTGGCGACGAAGGTTTTAGAGGTCCGGCGCGAAGACCCGAAGCCGCCGCTTGTGATGCTGGACGTGACGTGCGGGCAGTTTCTGCGCGAGATCGCATTCGGCGCGGCGCACCGGATGGACGCGCCCTTCGTTTCCGCGGACAAGCCCAGACGGATGACCTGCGCGGCAGGCTGCCTTCCGGATATTCGCGACCGGTTCTCGGGGGAGTATCTGCTGCCGGAGCTGAAGGCAGGGGACTGCGTTGTGATTCTGGATACCGGCGCGGACGGCGCGGGCTTTCAGAGCGGCTACGGCGGGAGCCTTCGCTGCGCGGAATTTCTCGTGGGACTCGACGGAAAACTCCAATGCATCCGTTCTCGCCAGACGGCGCAGGAGCTGCTTGCGTCCTACACTCTGGATTAGAGCATCGTAAAAACAAGCCCGAAGCAGACCAGAACACTGAGGCCAATGACGGCCGTGACGGTCAGATCGACGGCGTCTCGCAGAAGGCGGAAATTTCGCTCCGTTCGCGAGGGAAAATGACGCGCGGGCTCTTCGGGAAGGCGCGATTCGGGGAATAATGAAATGACGGCATGTGTCTGCATGGTGCGTTCCTCCTTTGTCTTTCTGGAACCATCATAGCAGAATACCTGTCCGATAATTTGGACTTTTGAGCGAAAGGAGAAAAATTTATGGAAGAATTCTATCTTGCCTCCAACGGTGCGGGCCGGATCCACTGCAGGCTCTGGCTTCCGGAAGGGCAGCCGCGTGCGGTGGTGCAGATCATCCACGGCATCGCCGAGCACATCGGGCGGTATGACCATTTCGCGCGGTTTTTGACGGAGCGCGGCTTTGCCGTCTGCGCGGACGATCACATGGGGCACGGGCTGTCTGTTGAAAGCGGCGGCGTGTTCGGCTATTTTTCCGGCGGCTGGATGGCGGCGGTGCGCGACGAACGGTCCTTGTTTGAAGAAATGAAAAAGCGCTTCCCGGCGGTGACCATTTTCATGCTGGGCCACAGCATGGGCTCGTTCCTGCTGCGGACCTATCTTTACACCTATCCCGGCGAGCTCACCGGCGCGATCATTTCGGGCACCGGCTGGCAGCCGGAGCTGGCGCTCTCCG
>CAKUJL010000357.1 GCA_934661715.1 uncultured Oscillospiraceae bacterium
CGGTAATTTTCACTGCCTGCTGCACAATCCCTCAGTCAGCTTCGCTGACAGCTCCCTTTACACAAAGGAGCCTTTGGTGCGGTGCTTCATTCCAGCCAATTTGAAGCCCCAGAGCGTCTGCAAGGCCACAGCCAGGCAGTAGGACTCTCCTTCAGCTATCTAAAGAAGTCAAATCATCCATTGTCTCTCTGCGGACGGCGATCGCGGGCGTGCCGTTTTTCAGCATGACGACGGGCGGTCTTGGGATGCGGTTGTAGTTCGACGCCATCGAATAGTTGTACGCGCCTGTGGTGCATACGGCGATGAGATCGCCGCGCTTCGGCTCAGGCAAAAGCACGTCTGGCTGGATGATATCGCCGCTTTCGCAGCAGCGGCCCACGACATCGCAGCGGAAATCCGCCTCTTCTCCTGCGCGGTTGGCGAGGAAGACGGTGTATTTCGAGCGGTAGAGCGCGTAGCGGGGGTTATCGGTCATGCCGCCGTCGACGGGGACGTAGCTTTTGTAGCCGGGGATGGTCTTGGTGCTGCCCGCGGTGTAGAGCGTCATACCGGCGTCGGCGACAATGCTGCGGCCCGGCTCCAACAGCACGGCAGGCACCGTGAGGCCCAGCTCTTCGCAATAGCCCTTGACCGCCTCTGAAAGCTTTTCAATGTTCGCGGCAATATCGACCGCGGGGTCAGCATCCGTATAGCGCACGCCGTAGCCGCCGCCGAGGTCCAGCATCGGCGCTTCGAAGCCATAGCGCTTTTTCATATCGGCGGCAAACGTGAGCATGATCTTCGCCGCGTCGTGATAGACGCTGCCGTCCTCGTCGAAGACCTGCGAGCCGACGTGGCAGTGGTAGCCCATGAGGCGCAGGTTCGGCAGGTTCAGCGCGAGGCGCACAAATTCGTCCGCCTGTCCGGTCTCGATCGCGACGCCGAATTTGGAGTCGACCTTGCCGGTTGCGACGGCCTCATACGTGTGCGGGTCGATGCCGGGCGTCAGGCGCAGAAGCACCTTCTGGCGGATCCCACGGCTTTCGGCCTCGCGGCTGATGGCGCGGAGCTCGTCTTCGTGGTCGGCCACAAAATAGCCCACGCCGGAGCCCATGGCATAGGAAATGTCGGCGTCGGTTTTGTAATTGCCGTGGAAAAACGCACGCTCGAGCGGAAAGCCCGCGCGTTTGGCCGTCGCGATCTCGCCTACGGAGACGACGTCGACGGACATGCCTTCTTCGTGCATGATCGTATACATGCGCTTGAAGCTTGCGGCTTTGCTGGCATAGAGCGGATAGCTGCCTTCGCCGAAGGCCCGCTTCATCGCGTCCTGATAGATCCGGCAATTTTCGCGGATCCGGTCCTCGTCCATAAGATACAGCGGCGTTTTATAGTGGGCGGCAAGCCGGACGGTGTCTGCGCCCGCAAATGTCAGATGGCCCGCTTCGTTGATGCCGATATTGCTGCAAAGCATATTTCGCACACTCCCTTGCTTTTGATGCTCTTTATTATAGTAAATTACGCAGCTTGTGTCGATTGTATGAGTCGACAAATTTTCAGCTCCAGCAGAGCCCGCGGATAACAAACATACCGATTTGCTTGGG
>CAKUJL010000358.1 GCA_934661715.1 uncultured Oscillospiraceae bacterium
GGATAGAGCAGTTCGGTAGCTCGTCGGGCTCATAACCCGGAGGTCGGGGGTTCAAATCCCTCTCCCGCAACCATAAATCGCCGTATTTCGTGAGAAATGCGGCGATTTCTCTATCAAAATGTTTGAATTTCTCCGCTTTGCTCATTTGCAATTCCTGCCGCCCGGAGAGTCCTTTTGTGAATCGGGTGGATACAACATCCATATTTTCTGGTTCAAAAGGTCTGCGCTGGAAGGGCGCTGCCGATTGATCTTACGCGCTGTTTGCAATAAAGTATGCAACGGCGCGTTTTTTCGTTTTATGCCGTGCGGCTTTTGCGGCGCGGAAAGCTGGGCAGCTGAATATCCGCGAACTTGGCGCGGGGCGCGGCGCCATTCAATTTTGGAGCCGCGTCCATCTGATCCATGTGCAGATAATTGCTCATCGTGCCAATGGCCTCGACCCCAGAACGGCTGTCTCAGCCAAAAGCCCAGCGCACATTCATCGTCCCGGTCTGTCATATCCGTGTGTCCGTCCATTTTCGCAAGACGAACCGCTCTGCTTTCGACATAATTCCTATCTCCACAATTTTAATTTCATCAGGTCTTGTGATCTGGATTTTACCGTGCAAAAAAACGAATCACATATGTTATTCCCGCCGATTCAGTTTCAGCGACAACGCCAGAGTTCCAACGGCCAGCGCAACTATAATGATTTCCAGAACATAAATCGGCAGAACCGCAGCAAATGCCACGGAAAAGAAGTCCACGGCAAAGTGGATCGCGTAGGCGAGCGCTGCGACGCCGCGCTTGCCTGTTGATACGGCCCGATAGATCAGCAGCGACAGTCCAACGTGCAGAATCATGGCGCCGAGCCGCTCGATGCCGCTGACAAAGAAAACAGGCGCCGGCGTTGTCCACAGGGAGGACAGCTTTGCCGCGGTCTGCTCCGCCGCCTCCGACGAAAGCGCGGCAAGCGCATTTTGCATCGCACCGCTGTTGATCATCAGCATGGAAGAAAGCGTGCTGATGTTTGCGAGGCCACCAAGCAAAACAGCTTCTATTCCGCCATGCCCGAAGCCATACATGAGCGCGTTCTGAAAATCCAGCCGCTTCTTCATACAAAACTTCATCGCAAGGATTCTTCCGGTTTCTTCAAAAACCGCTGCCGCGGCCGCAGCGTACACATAGTAAAGCCACGGATTGCTTTGGGCATTCAAGCCGCAGACCTGAACGACAAGCAGGTGCATCAACTGCTCAAATACCATTGCAAACAGCAAAAAAGTTCCTGCGCCGATGAAAAACGAAGAAATCTTTGCCTGAAACTTTGCTTTGCCGATGATCAGCAATGCAATCGGCACGCCGATAGAAAGTGCAATGGAGCATATCATGCCCATAATTGCCGTATTGGAGATTGTCTGTAATTCCATCAAGTATTCCTCCTGATTATCCTGAATGGCTGAAAACTCCGGATTCTTTTTTCATATGCCATCCCCATTTCTTAAAAACGGAAGCATCTGCATTACGGCGTCCTTGTTTAGGGTGTATCTGAAAACTCCCAATGTGACCGGCAGCGAGGAGTTTTTGC
>CAKUJL010000359.1 GCA_934661715.1 uncultured Oscillospiraceae bacterium
GGAATGAGCGTATACTGGTCGTGCTTGATGTGGCCGACCAGGTTAGAGCCCGGAATATCGTCCGCCGTCAGAACCGCGCACACGCCGGGAAGCGCCAGCGCCTTTGACGCGTCGATGGACTTGACTCTGGCTCTTGCGTATTTGGCCCGGACGGCCGAGCCGTAGGTCATGTACGGCACATAGCAGTCGTCGGGGTATTTTCCGTAGCCAAGGACCTTTTCCTCGACGTCCAGCCGGTGCACGTTCGAGCCGACCTTCCAGTCGTTTTCGGACGGCGCGGGGACATGCCCGCCCTCTCTTAAAAGCTTCGCCGCCAGACGAACCGCCGCGATGATCTTCACGTAGCCCGTGCAGCGGCAGTAGTTGTTGCGCAGGGCATAGCGGATCTCGGCGTCCGTGGGGTTCACGTTCTTATCCAGAAGCGCCTTTGTACACAAAACCATGCCCGGAATGCAGAAGCCGCACTGCACGGCTCCGGCCTCGCCGTAGGCATAGGTGTAGAGCTTCTTCTCCTCTTCCGTTAAGCCCTCGACGGTGATGATATGCTTTCCTTCGAGCCGGTCGGTCATGGGCGTACAGGCCCTTATGGTCTGGCCGTCGATGATGACCGTACATGCGCCGCACGCGCCCTCCGAGCAGCCGTCCTTCACAGACGTCAGACGCAGCTCGTCTCGCAGATAGCGCAGCAGCTTCTGGTTCTTTTTTACTTCGACTTCTTTGCCGTTGACAAAAAAGACTGCCATTGCAAAAACTCCCCTGTTCTGAATTTCGGTTCTCACGTCACAGGCGAACTGTTCTCGGCGTCAACGCCACCGTAATTCCGAGTTTTTGAAGAGAAGCCCGGCTGAAAATGCACAGGCTCCTGAAAATCTATTTGCATTATACAATTATTTTTAGTTCCCTGCAAGAACTTCACCAAAAATTCCCGCGAAAGCGTTATATTATTTATCGATCACGCCCAAAATGCAAAACGCGGGAACGTTTTGCTACAGCCGTTCGTCAGAACCTGCGGCAAAGCGCAGCTTGCGGTAGGCGTCGATGAAAAACGCGAGGACGAAGAGGTAAAAAAGGGCCGTCATCAGCCCGCCGCCAACGGAGAGGCTGAAATCCCAGAAGCCGTGCAGCAGCGTGGGAACAAGAAGGCTTGCCCGCAGATACTGCCCCGGCGTCTCCTCGGGAAGCTCGATGTAATACCGCTGCGCCGCGCGTTCGGCCATCTTCGCCTGTCCGAGGTAGATGCCCATGTACACGGCAAAAAAGCAGTGTCCCGGCACGGACAAAAGCGCCCGCGAGATCGCCACGGAAAAACCGAACTCCGCGACGTACAGAATATTTTCCAGCGCCGCAAAGCCGAGGGCGGAGAACACGCAGTACACCACGGCGTCGAAGCGGTAGTCAAACGACGGATGGTTCCACGCGAATTTCATCACCGGCCAGCGCTTGCAGGCCTCCTCAACCAATGCGACGATGAGGAAGTTTTCGATCACGAGATAGGCCGTCGAGCCTTCGTCCAGCGCAAGCGCCAGAAGCCTCGTCAGCGCCCCTTCGACC
>CAKUJL010000360.1 GCA_934661715.1 uncultured Oscillospiraceae bacterium
GAGTACGCGACCAGCTCGGAGATGGAGCTGACGGCCTGCTTGAGAACGTCGTCTGCGATGCCGAAGGCGTTGGCAAAGGTGATCTTCTGATCGGTGACAAATTTCAGACGGTCGTTCGGGATGATGATGAGCGAGTCGACCTTGTCGGAAAGGTTCGCGATGCCGCCTTCTGCCTGCCGCATCCGGTTCGCGCCTTCAAACTTGAAGGGCTTCGTCACGACGCCGACGGTCAGAATGCCCTTGTCGTGCGCCAGCTGGGCAATGATCGGAGCCGCGCCCGTGCCGGTGCCGCCGCCCATACCGGCGGTGATGAAGACCATGTCGGTGTCTTCGAGGACCTGCGCGATGGCGTTTTTGGATTCCTCGGCAGACTTCTGGCCGATCTCGGGCTTGGAGCCCGCGCCCATGCCGCCGGTCAGCTTTTCGCCGATCTGAATTTTGTTTTTGCAGGTGGACTTGTTGAGATCCTGCTTATCGGTATTGATCGCGACAAATTCCACGCTGGAGACGCCGGACGCGATCATTCTGTTGATAACGTTATTACCGGCGCCGCCGACGCCGATGACTTTGATCTTAACTACCTTTTCCGTTAAATCTGCCATTTGTCTTCCTCCTATGTAGAAACCAGCTGTATTTTCCGGCTCACTGCATCTTTTTTGGGGAGCGTTCCGGCTTACTCAGACGTTCCCTCTATTATATCCAGTCTATTCTATATCGAAAATGGCCCGCGGTCAATAGAAATCGCGCAAAAAAGCTTGATTTTCTGTCGAAACCGCAAAAGCGCACGGCTTTACGCCTTCGGATGGAACTTTGCGCGGTTGGCTTCGGTGAGCGTCAGGTCGATCGTGCCCGCCTGGAAGTCGCTCAGCTGCTCCAGAATGGCCTGCAAATACTGCACCTTGTACGAAAGCCGGTCGGCGCTGCCGAGATCGATCTCATACCGGTCGTCGTATTGCAGGATGATGTCGTATTCCTTTTCCACGTTCAGACCCGCCGTGTGCTCCAGAATGCCCGTGCCGTCGAGCTCGGAAAAAAGCGTCAGCACGGCGTCGAGCGCGGACTGATTGACCGCCGTCACGTTCTGCCCCGCCGTGGGGTTATTGAGCGTGAGACCGACGATCTGCGGGTACTGCTCAAGAAGCGACTCGTCAATGCGCTCGAGCGCCTTTCCCGAGGGACTGATGAGCCAGTAGGTGTTCGTGTCCGTCTTTGCGGCGAAGACAAGCTCGCTTTCCTTGACGGAAATGACCACGGTGTCGGGAAGCACGCGCCCCACGCTCACCTGGTCGACATACGGAAGCGCGGCCTTCACGCTCCCGCCGACGGCGGCCCGGCTGACGGTCAGAAGATTGTCGCCCAGCTCGAGGCCGGAGGCTTCGATGATCGTCTCGTCGGAGTAGATGGTGTTTCCCTGCACCTCGACGCGGCCGACCTTAAAGAAGATCGCCACGCCGAAGACGACCGCCGCGACCAGCGCCGCCATAATGATCAGTTTTCCCGCCATACCGTTTCCGGCAGGCATCCGGCGCACAGGCTTCTGCGC
>CAKUJL010000361.1 GCA_934661715.1 uncultured Oscillospiraceae bacterium
GACTGACGGGGCTACCTACGGTTTTGCTGGGGGCTGCCGTGACGCTGGTGATCTTCGTGCTGGCGCTGTGCGGGCTTCAGAGTCTGGTCACGTCGTTCAGTGCGCTCGTGCCGGTCATTACGGTGTGCGCGGTGATGATTGCGGCCGTGGTCGTTTCCGGCGGGAAGGGGCAGGTGCAGACGGTTTCGCCGGAGGCTTCGCTGCTGCGGCCAAACTGGTATGTGAGCGCGGCGACGTATGCGGCGTATAACCTGTTTGGGTCGCTGACGACGATGATCCCGCTGGCCGAGCACATTCCGGACGGGAAAACGCTTCGAAAGGGGCTTCTTTCCGGAGGCGTGGTGCTGCTTCTGATCGCGATGAGCATGATCGCGGCAATGCTGGTCTGCCCCGAGGCGGGGAAAGACGAGCTGCCGATGATCGTCCTCGCGGGAGAAATTCACCCGGCTCTGGAGCTGGGCTACAGCGTGCTGATGACGCTTAGCATGGTCGTCTCGGCGCTTGGCTGCGTGTTTGCGCTTCTGCGGCAGCTGGAATTGCAGGCGCCCAAGCTTCAGAAAAGAACGGGGCTTATGAATGCAGCTTTGTGCGCCGCGGCGTTCGCGTTCAGCCGCTTTGGCTTTGGAACGCTCGTCGGCGTGTTCTATCCCATCTGCGGCTATCTCGGCATCCCGTTCGTGGTGATGCTGTTTCTCAACTGGAAAAGCGCAAAAAACAGGAAGAAGGCATAAAAAACCGGACCCGCTGGTGTGCAGCGGGTCCGGTTCATGCGTCAAACAGCGGCAGCATTCCCTGTAGGGGCGGACGACTCTGTCCGCCCTTTGGCAGCACGAATTCGCCGCAGTCTTTCGTATTTTTGAGGTGCAATTTGCCGGGCGGACAGAGCGTCCGCCCCTACAGGGATTGTTGAAGTTTCCTACACTGTATCAACTGTTCAGCCGCTGGCATGGGTGCGGACTTAATCAGTGATCGTGAGCGTGATCTCATCCGGGCAGTTTTTGACGACTGCTCGGATTTTATATTGCTCTACGACGGTAAGCGCAGTGAAAACTTCCGACGGTTCTTCTGCGGTAAGCGTTGTAGTAAGCGTCTGTACGTTTTGCGCTTCATCATACATCGATATAAGAACCTCCGCGTCTTTCGGTATAGAATCGCAGGACACAGTGATTCTCGTAGAATTCGTAACGAGGTGTGAAAAGTCCCGTTCGCCGTCCTCCTGCGTAAGCACCGCGTGGATTACTGCGCCGCCGCTTAAATCAACTTCTTCGTCCGGCTGTTCGTAGCGGAACTTCACCCCAGCTCCGGCTGGCATTTCCATCCCCGGAAAATAGGAGCTGTATCCCCCATAGGGATACACAAGTTCAAGCGTATCATTGTCGATCACCCGGAAAACAAGCGTATTACTCCCGTCGGAGCAAGTGACCTCCCCATCCCCGATCGTAAACTCGCCGACCATGAGCGTGGACGAGAGCGGGCTGATCGAGAACGTGAATTCATGCTGGCCTTCGCCCATGA
>CAKUJL010000362.1 GCA_934661715.1 uncultured Oscillospiraceae bacterium
GGACAGGTCGTCAAAATCAGCGACCCCAACGACGCCAACGATCTCAACATCGGCATGGTGCACCAGCACTTCAAGCTCGTCGAGTGCTTCTCGGTGCTCGACAACATCATCCTCGGCGTGGAGCCGAACAAGGCGGGCTTTTTGCAGAAAAAGCAGGCGCGGGAGAAGGTCGTCGCTCTTTCCGAGCGCTACGGTCTGCGCGTCGACCCGGACGCAAAGGTCGAGGACATTTCCGTCGGTATGCAGCAGAGGACTGAAATTCTCAAGATGCTCTACCGCGACAACGAGATTCTGATTTTCGACGAGCCGACCGCGGTCCTCACGCCGCAGGAAATTGACGAGCTCATGCAGATCATGAAAAATCTCGCGGCGGAAGGAAAGTCCATCCTCTTTATCTCGCACAAGCTGGCCGAAATTATGGCCGTCGCCGACCGGTGCACGGTCCTTCGCAAGGGCAAATGCATCGGCACGGTCAACACGAGGGAAACCACGATGGAAGCGCTGTCTTCCATGATGGTCGGCCGGCAGGTCAGCTTCAAGGTCGACAAAAAGGACGCCGCGCCCGGCGAGGTGGTTCTGGATGTGAAGAATCTCACTGTCCCTTCAAAGCTTCATAAGAACAATGCCGTCAAAACTGTTTCTCTTCAGGTGCGCCGGGGCGAAATTGTGTGCCTCGCGGGCATCGAAGGAAACGGCCAGACAGAGTTTGTCTACGCATTGACAGGGTTAGAGAAGCAGTCGGCGGGCGAAATTACGCTCTGCGGCAAGGACATTTCCCACGCGCCCATCCGCCAGCGCTCGAAAGACGGCATGAGCCACATTCCCGAGGACCGGCACAAGCACGGCCTGGTTCTGGACTTCACGCTCGAGCAGAACATGGTGCTTCAGCGCTACTGGCAGCCGGAGTTCCAGAAAAACGGCTTTATCAACTTCCCCGCCGTCCGGCAGTATTCTGACCGGCTCATCGAGCAGTACGACGTGCGCTCTGGTCAGGGCTCCGAGACCATCGTGCGCAGCATGTCCGGCGGCAACCAGCAGAAGGCCATCGTCGCGCGTGAAATTGACAAAAACCCCGAGCTTCTCGTGGCCGTCCAGCCGACCAGAGGTCTGGACGTGGGTGCGATCGAGTACATTCACAAGCAGCTGGTCTCCGAGCGCGACAACGGCAAGGGCGTTCTGCTCGTGTCTCTGGAGCTTGACGAGGTCATGAACGTCTCCGACCGCATTCTTGTCATGTATGAAGGCGAGATCGTCGGCGAGTTTGACCCCAAAAATGTGACCGTGGAAGAGCTGGGCCTGTATATGGCCGGCGCGAAGCGGATGTAAGGAGGATCTGGCATGAAAAAGAAAACACTTTTGCAGTCCTCCGGCTTTGTGACGCTGTGCGCGAGCCTCGTGTGCATCGCCATCGGCCTGCTGTTCGGCTTCCTCGTCCTGCTGGCGCTCGGCGGCGGCAAGGCGTATTCGGACGGCTTCAAGCAGATTCTGCTCGGCGGCTTTTACATGATGCC
>CAKUJL010000363.1 GCA_934661715.1 uncultured Oscillospiraceae bacterium
CCGTGACCGTTCTGGTCTTCATCTTCCTCTATGTCCCGATGATCGTGCTGGCCGTGGCGTCGTTCAACGAAGGCCTCGACATCGCGACCTTCAAGGGCTTCACCTTCCGGCAGTACGCCAATCTCTTCCGCGACGAGACGCTGCTGACGCTGCTTCGAAACTCCCTCATCATCGCCATTTTATCGAGCCTCATCGCGACCTTCTTCGGCACGATGGCCGCCGTCGGCATCCACTCGATGAAGGGTCGTCTCCGCAAAGCCGTCATGACGCTCACGAACATCCCGATGACGAACCCCGATATCGTGACCGGCGTTGCGCTCGCGCTTCTGTTCGCCTTCACGGGCACGATGCTGAAAATCAACTCGATTCTGGGCTTCTGGACGCTTCTCATCGCGCACATTACGTTTAACCTTCCGTATGTCATCCTGAACGTCATGCCGAAATTGCAGCAGATGGACCCCGACTTAGAGGAAGCCGCGCTGGACCTCGGCTGCACGCCGTTTCAGGCCTTTACGAAGGTCGTCATCCACGAGATCATGCCCGGCATTATCTCCGGCGCTCTGATGGCCTTTACGATGAGCCTCGACGATTTCGTCATTTCCTACTTTGTCACAGGCTCGAGCTTCATTACCCTTCCGGTCGAAATTTATAACTACACCAAAAAGCCCATCCAGCCGAAGATCTATGCGCTGTTTACCCTCATGTTCGCGGTGATTCTGGTCTTAATGGTCGTTATGAATCTTTTGCAGGCCAGAAGCGAAAAGCGCGTCCAGCACGGCGCGCAGAGGAGGGCTTCGTGATGAAAAAGAGACTGCTATCTTCCCTTCTGATGCTGCTTCTGCTGGTGAGCCTTCTTCCCACGACGGCCTTCGCCGCCCAGAACGAGATCACGGTCTACAACTGGGGCCAGTACATCTCCGACGGCACGGACGAAAGCATGGACGTTATCAAGGAATTTGAGGCAGAGACCGGCATCAAGGTCAACTATCTGACATTTGACTCCAACGAGTCGATGTACACCAAGCTCAAGACCGGCGGCACGTCGTATGACGTCATCATCCCCTCGGACTACATGATCGCGAAGCTCATTTCCGAGGATATGCTCGAGCCCATCGACTTTGCCAACGTCCCGAACTACGAGTATATCGACGAGGCGTTCCGCAATCAGGCGTATGACCCGGAGAACCAATACTCCGTCCCCTACACCTGGGGCACGGTGGGACTGATTTACAACACGCAGTACATTTCCGAGGAAGATGCTTCGAGCTGGAGCTGCCTGTGGAACAGCAAATATTCCGGCAAGCTTCTCATGTTCGACAATCCGCGCGACGCGTTTGCCATCGCCGAGTCGATGCTGGGCTACAGCTACAACACCGAAGACGCGCAGGAGCTCAAGAACGCCGCGGACCTGCTTGCCACGCAGAAGCCCGTTTTGCAGGCCTACGTCATGGACCAGATCTTTGACAAGCTCGAGCGCGGCGAGGCGTGGGCGGCTCCCTACTACG
>CAKUJL010000364.1 GCA_934661715.1 uncultured Oscillospiraceae bacterium
GCTCAGGACGAGCTTCCACTCGGTGCCGCTGTAATCGGCGGGTACGCCGTAGGCCGCGCGGGCAGAGTTATCCGCGGCAACGGTATAGACGATCTTCGCCCCGTTCAGATTCATCGCCGGGCGGGCATTGAACTTGCGGTATTCGTAAGTATAGACTTCCTCCGTCAGGAACGGGAAAATATCACGCATACCAAAGATGCGATCGACCCAAGTGTCCTCGTAAATCATCTTCTGACCGGTGTACATCATCCAGTAAGAAGCCCAGCGCTGCAGACCGGAGCCCGGCACGGCCACGGCGACAAAGCTGTCATAGGTAGACTTGTCGTCCATCGTGTGCTTGCCGCTGACCAAGGAGCGAAGAACATAGTGCTGCTTGCTGTCCGTGACCGTCAGGCCATAGCTCGGATCTTCATACTCCGACGCAGCAAGGAAGAAAACCTTTTCATTGCTCAGACCGCCGTCCGTGATGAGCTTCACGCCGTAACCGTCGTCGATCTCGTAGAACCATTTGTCCGTGGAATGGTAGTTTGCATAGGTCTTGGTGGTTGGCAGCATGATGGCCTTCTCATCGTCGGAGAACCAGTCGGACTCGGCAAAGCGATCGCACCACGCGCGGGCATAGCAATACTCATCCTGCCAGTTGTTGTGCGTGATTGCCTTGACGTCTTCCTTATCCGGCGCATAGCAGAAGTAAACGCTGTAGTACTCCTCCGAAAGCAGGAATAGGCCGTTCTCGCCGCGACTGGTTTTGCCGTCGAGAATGCGCCACAGATATGGCACGCCTGCGTCGCCCTCGGCCCCATGATACGTGCCGAAGTACAGCTTGTCGTAGGTTTTTGCTGCAGCGTTAAAGCCGAGCGCGTCGCCCGCGCCGGCCAGAATGACCTTGCGGGTCTGCGCAGCGGGCTGTGCCGCCGTCTGCGGTGCAAGAGCCGTCTGGACCGCCTGCTCCGCAGCCTCGGCTGCCGTTTGCTCGGTTGTCGTACGGATAGGGTGCGTCCATTGTGCCGCGCCGGCCGTTACTGCCGAAGCAGGCAGCAGCGACAGGCACACTGCCAGCAACAGCAGCACGCTGAGGACTCGTTTCTTCATCTCTCTGGTACCTCCCCAAATTTCTCTTGCGGTTTTTGCGCAAGTCAATTATAATATGAATCATACACCGTACATCGATGTACGATGCAAGTACTTTTTTCATTTTTGGAGTAAGATCCTATGAGAGAGAATCAAGAGCTTTTTTCCATCGGAGAGATTGCAAACGCCCTGGGCGTCACCCGGCGCATCATTCTGAATTACGAGGCGCGCGGTCTTATCCAACCGGACGTCAAGGACGGAGCAGGCGGAAACCGTTACTACACCGTCGACACATTTACGCTCATTCGCAGCATTCGCAGCTTCCAGACCCTCGGTCTCTCGCTCGACGAGATCCGCGATTACTTTCACGACACTGCCGACCTCAATGCCCTGATCCATCGCCTGGAGGAGCTGCGCGACATGCTGACGCT